>NZ_JASJDK010000040.1 GCF_030065675.1 Mastigocoleus sp. MO_188.B34
TTTATATGAGTTTTGAATTTTAAGTTTTGAGTTTCGTATGGTTTACAAATTTTAAACCCCGAATAGAGATTTATGAGCTATAAGGGGTGAGAGCGCTTGCAATAAAATTTCAATCAAAACAAGCGCATGAAGGGGTATGTATCAATACAGCTTGGTCAAACATCTTAAAGCTAGTATTGGGTTTTGGGAAAAGATAAAAGGGTAAGAGCTAAAAGTTTTTCTTTCCCATTGCTGTTTTCCCTTAACCACAAAAGTATTGGGATGTGCGTCTCTATGGAGAAGAGCAAAGGAAAAGTAATCTACGCGATCGTGTTCCAATGATTGGCGAAGAAAAGATTAAATTGACTCATGATTAACATTCTCCTAGGGACATATCCTTTAAGTTAGAAGCTGAATGGGTGTGTTTTTTGCGATGCCTCGTTAGTTTTTTGGTGAGTGCAAATCGCGAAGCATTAGCTTGTGCCTCCTATTGCATACGTGTCAGTTTTGTGTAGCCGAAATCAGGTAAACTAAAGCTGACCGGTAGTGGGAAGTTTTTTTGATAAACGGTTACGTAGAAAATCGGAGTGGTAGAACGAATGTACAATCAAGGTGCTGTTGAAAATGCTGTCAGGGGTTCGGGTAGTCGATGCTTTGTCTATGAAGTAACAGGGCTGCGTCAGAATCAAGCATCCGAGTTAATAAACTACCCAATTCGCAGAAGTGGCAGTGTATTCATCAGGGTGCCTTATAACCGCATGAATCAAGAAATGCGGCGGATAACTCGCCTCGGCGGAAAAATACTCAGTATTAAGCCGATGGGTGTCTCGGAACAAGCTAATGGTAAGGCTTCAGAAGAAGTCGTTACCAGTACGGTCGATAACAGCATTGCACAAGAGACTAACAATAATAAAGGGCATGGTAAAGCTACACCCCAGAAAGCTAACAGTGAGGTGAAAGGTTTCTCCAAATCACCAGCTGAGCAACAGCCCAAGAAGAAGGACAAAAAAGGCAACACCATGTCTCAAGCAAAAGCAAAGAAAAATGCCCATGCTAACGTTCCGGTAAACATTTATCGTCCCAACTCTCCCTATGTTGGCAAATGTTTATCCAATGAAGAATTAGTTGGTGAAGGTGGAATCGGTACAGTCCGTCATTTGAAATTCGATCTCTCACAAGGAGACCTACATTATGTTGAGGGACAAAGTATCGGTATCATTCCACCAGGAACTGATGCTAAGGGTAAACCTCATAAATTAAGATTATATTCTATTGCTTCTACCCGCCACGGTGATGACGTAGACGACAAAACAGTGTCTTTGTGCGTTCGTCAGTTGGAATATAAGCATCCAGAATCCGGCGAAACTGTCTATGGTGTTTGCTCCACTTATCTCTGTAACCTGGAAGCAGGTACAGATGTGAAAATTACTGGTCCGGTAGGTAAAGAAATGCTTTTACCTGAAGACCCTGAAGCTAACATCATTATGATGGGAACTGGAACAGGTATAGCGCCTATGCGTGCTTACTTGTGGCGGATGTTTAAAGACGAGGAAAAGAAAGCGAACCCAGATTATCAATTCAAGGGTTTTGCCTGGTTAATATTTGGTGTACCTAAAACTCCTAATATCCTCTACAAAGAAGAATTAGAAGAAATACAACAGAAGTATCCTGATAACTTCCGTCTAACCTACGCGATCAGCCGCGAACAACAAAATAAAGATGGTGGTAGGATGTATATTCAACACCGTTGTGAAGAATATGCAGATGAGTTGTGGAACTTGATTAAGCAAGAAAAAACCCACACTTACATTTGCGGTTTGAGAGGTATGGAAGGCGGTATTGATGAAGCTATTGCTGCTGCTGCTGCTAAAGACGGTGTTACCTGGAGTGATTACCAAAAACAAATCAAAAAAGCAGGTCGCTGGCACGTAGAAACCTACTAAGGACTACGGGCAAAATAATTGGCTAATTAATGACTAATTACTGAGTAGGCAGGATAATCATTAAATAGGGTGGGCATTTTGCCCACCCTGTGTATTTTATGGTTGTTAACGGGGGCCGCATTCGTGGGTGTTAAACTCGGTATATTAGGATTAGGAACCGTAGGAACAGGGACGGTACAGTTACTCTCGGATCGAACTGAACGTCACCCATTATTACAAGAAATAGAAATCTTACGGGTTGGAGTCAAAAGCATAGAAAAGCCCCGTGATGTGCAACTGCCTTCGGGTACATTAACTTCTGATTTGACGAGTATTGTTACTGACCCCAACATTGATATCGTAGTAGAACTAATTGGTGGTTTAGAACCAGCACGATCGCTAATTCTCCAAGCGATCGATTGTGGAAAACATGTGGTCACTGCAAATAAAGCTGTAATTTCTCGTTTCGGCGATGAAATATTGAATGCTGCAAATAAAGCCGGGGTTTACGTCATGCTTGAAGCTGCAGTTGGTGGAGGGATTCCAGTCGTTCAACCCTTAAAGCAGTCTTTGAGCGTTAATCGCATTCAAGCAGTAACTGGAATAGTTAATGGTACCACTAACTATATCCTGACAAAAATGCAAACTCAGGGTAGCAGTTTTGATGATGTTTTAAGTGATGCTCAGCGCTTGGGTTATGCAGAAGCTGATCCCACAGCAGATGTTGATGGATGGGATGCTGCAGATAAAATTTCTATTCTTGCTTCAATTGCTTTTGGCGGACGTATTAAGCGTGATGAAGTTTATTGTGAAGGAATTCGCAAAGTTAGTCAAACAGATATTACCTACGCCGAAAAGTTAGGTTTTGCGATCAAACTTTTAGCGATCGCAAAACGAGAAGAATCTTCCCCACTAGCGGTAAAAGTTCATCCTACTTTGGTTCCTATAGATCATCCTTTAGCAAGTGTAAACGGTGTTTACAATGCAATTTTAGTAGAAGGAGAACCCCTAGGACAGGTAATGTTTTCTGGTCCGGGAGCAGGTGCAGGAGCGACCTCTTCAGCCGTATCTTCAGATATTTTGAACTTGGTAGCGCGAATTAAAAGTAATCCATTTAACGAACAAGCAAATGGAAAAAATGCAAAACCTCAAATTACTTGTTTAGATCCTTTATTGGCTAGTGCTCATCAGGATTATTGTCAAATTGCGCCAATGTCAGAATTAGTCACTCGCTTCTATGCCCGTTTTCTCACCAAAGACCAATCGGGGGTGATTGGCAAACTAGGTACTTCTTTTGGAAATTATGGCGTTAGTTTGGAATCTGTCGTACAAACAGGTTTTCACGAAGATTTAGCGGAAATTGTAGTTGTTACCCACGATGTAAAGGAAGGAAACTTCGAACAGGCTTTAAAAGAAATTAGAACTTTAGAAGCAGTAGATAGTATTCCTAGTTTATTAAGGGTATTGTAGTTGATATCAAATTTACAAGCTCAAAAATTTTGAGTTCAAAAATTTCGAGTTCAAAAATTTCGAGTTCAAAAATTTTGAGTCCAAAAATTTTGAGTTCAAAAGATTTGAGTTTGGAAAAACTTATAGCTGTAGTTATAAATTATTACTAGGATATTGGTCTATTCACTATTTCCTTGTAAGCAAAATTAGTATTTAACATCCCAACTAACATGCATATTGCTACAACCTGAAAATAACCAACTGACAGATAATTAGTCAAAAAATTCTCAGTTTTCAAATTTTGTCTTTAATAAACTAGAGAAATAAACTAGTATATGCCTTAATTAAGGTATAAATTAACTGTAGTCATATCAGGGTAATTACGATGACACCCCCCCCACCTAACAATTCTGAGCCATCCCGAACTGGTACCCTAGGCTTCGATGAATTCATAGCAATTCTGGTTGCCTTTGCGACCATCGGTGGTATTTTATTTTGGTCATTTTCTCGCAAGCCTGATGGTAGTTGGAATCTTAATTGGTTGTCCAACCAAGTCAGTAATTTATCTTCCCAAAGAAAAATTTCTTTACAAACAAATCAACCTTCAATCGTTATTGGTTCGAGAAATACACAGGAAGTCCAAAAACAACCTCCTGTATTTTCTTTGCTACCTCAAAACAATAAAAACCCTATTCCCAAATCAAGTATTTCCCCAAATAGATTACAGTCCCCAGATGTTTTTGGAAGTCGCCCGTCTCTGTCTGATAGGGTCAAATTAGGACCTATAATTCCCGAAAATTTTGATTCTTCAAATTTAGTTACCAGCCCACAAGATTCAGAACTACAAATATCATCACCTGCTAAAATCTCACCAATACCAGAAGCTAAAGATAAAGATACGGATACAAATAATAGCGTTCCAGTAACTCCAGATACTGGTGTCACTCCAAGTCCTGCAGATAAGGAAACAGCAATTGTTACACCCAAAACATTTACTGATGTCGAACAAGCTTCTTGGGAACGTCCTTTTATTGATGCTCTGTCTTCCCGTGGGATGATTGATGGCTATCAGGATAATTCTTTTAAACCAGAACAACCTGTAAGTCGTGCTGAATTTGCAGCTTTATTAAATCAAGCCTTTAATAAGCAAAAAACCCCAAGAAAGTTGGAATTTAAAGACATCAAACCAGACTTTTGGGCAAATTCTGCGATCGAAGAAGCTGTTAGTACAAAATTTTTATCAGGTTATGGCGACAAAACTTTTAAACCCACACGCAAAATACCTCGGGTAGAAGTTCTAGTCGCTATTGTGAGTGGATTAAACTTAGAAGTACCCTCTTCTACCGAACAAGTACTAAAAACCTATGAAGATGCAAATGAAATTCCCAAGTATGCAAGGGAAAAAATTGCTATAGCTACAGCAAACAATCTTGTTGTAAATGGTACTGGTACACTCAACAACTTCGAACCAGATCGTCAAGCTACTCGCGCTGAAGTTGTGGCGATGATTCACCAAGCATTGGTACGGACAAATAAATTACAACCTATCCGATCAGATAAAATAGTTCCTTATCAACCCTAAAAAACAAGTTAGGTAATAATTTTGATTTGAGAGCTTCCAAATAAAATTTAGTTTCTAAACTTCGGAGGTTTATATGTGAAAGTGGTTTAGTGTCTATAAAAACACCAAACCACTTTCGTGTTTATTACAATGTTGTGAATTTTCACAAATGGGAGATTATAAATCACAAGTATTGCGCTTCCCCAACTTGCTCAGCTAGAGTTGGGATTTCCCAACATATTGAGCTTAAAATCTCCACAAGTATCAAATAACTAAGTCTAAGCGTTAAGCTTCAGAAGTATTTTGACCAACAACTTGGGATCTCAAACCTTGGATCTCACTTGTTAGCTCTTTACGGGTTGAAGCCTTAAGTAAGTAGCGGTACACAAACCAAGTAGAGTAACCAATACCTATTAATTCAAAACTTGGTGCTACTAAAGGAATATCATTCAACGCATCTAACACAGCTAAGACAACCTTAACAGCAATCACCGCTGCAACAAACACAGCCGCAAAAACTAGGGGTTGTTTGTATTTGTTGTAGAAGGTTCCTAGGTATTCAGGAAGAGTGGCTAAAAAACTAGATATTTGTTCGCCATATTTTAACCATTCCTCTTGGGACTGTGTAGAAGGCTGAATCTTTGTAATAGTCCCACCAGGCTGATTATTTACTTCCACTTCTGGCATTGTTGTCTCTTGAGTTTTGCTTTCCATGACTTCCATCTCTTATAATTTTGCTTCCATAATCAAGGACTGTTGAATTATCCTCAAAATCGGATAATCACAAACAACAAGAATGTTGAATGAGGAATGTAGCAACAAAACTGCACGAAAGGATTTTCGGGTAAAAAAGGATTTTAGTAAAAATAACCTCAATCCCCCTTCTATACCTACTTCGTTTACTAAAAACTAGAAAATCAGTAGGATTTTAGCAGCATTCAAGTACTGGCACTAACTTAAATCAGTATTCTAGATACAGTTTTTTTAATCAACCCCGAATCTTAAGGCTAGCTTTATTTAAAGCTATCTCAAGCACCTATAAATCGTGTTTGTCTGCTGTACAAACCACGCAATAATCAGTGTACCTTTCTATTTATACAAGTATTGCGACAGATTTTATCTAACATTACAGCTATATTAAGCTGCAATCCTCATTCAAGGCATCGGTACTGATATTAATACGCGACAAAAGTTTTTATGTGTTGAATTACACGATATTTTTTTAATGTTTGTATTTTAGTGTAATAGTTTGATCCCAAAATGAACTGTTTTCAAGTGGATTTCATTTACGGTCACAATTGAATCAAAAGCTTTTTTGAGCGCTAGAGTGTATTAATGGTAAGCCTTCCAGCCATTATACTTCATAGACACTAAAATTTTGTTTTAGATCGTGTTTGTCTTAAATTTTTAGCTTTTACAAAAATAGCATTATTATTACAAAGGTAAGACATAAGTTTTTCTAAACATTTAATCGAGTGGGTATTTTAAATTGTCAATTTTAAATTATCAATTTTTTGCTTTTTAAATACGAGCATGAGTTTTTGCTATTTAAAGCTTTTCATCGCTCCATATTGCTAGTTTAGGGGCAACAAGTGATGAAGTTAAATTGATTTAAGGTTAGTAGTTGAATAATTTAACCAGTATTCATATTTAATTAAGTATTGAGAAAACTAGTATCAAAAATCTGTGTGAAACAAAAAATCTCACTCTTACGGGAAACGATCGTAGAATGAGATTATTACAATAATTTTATTATTAGACTTTAAGGTATGTATTACCTTTTGCAATCACATTCTGTGAGTTTGAGCATAAAATACCAACACCAAATTTTACTTGATTATATGTTCCTAGAAAACAAATCAGTTTGCTTAACAGAAAAGAAATGCTTTAGTCCCTGAATCAATCTGTGTAGTTGAATAAATCTTGTTTAAATTATTCGGCAAATCCACTGGACGAAATCTATTGGGCAAATGCAAATATTTCGTACGAAAGTTTCGAGGAGTTGTATTTGCTATATATTTCTTGCCCTTTCACGACTGTTAGGGTGATTAAAATGTCAACGGAAAGAGCATTTCAGGATTAGAATCATTGATAATGCTTGGTAAATTTAATTCCAATTTATTTAAGTCGTAATTTATCTGTTCCTAATCTTCTAATCCCAATCTTCGATTTGTAAGTCTTCACCTCCAATACCGATACCAGTATGAAAAATCTCAGCATCACTAATATTCATGTCATTCATCGAAGCTCCATAAACGTTGGAGTCATATATCTTAGCCCCTGACAAATTGGTATGATCGAGATTTGCTTCTTTGAAATTAACGTTAGAAAGCATTGCTGAGGATAAGTTAGCTCGTTTCAGGTTTGCGCCGGTTAAATCAGCCCCTTCCAGGTTTGCGTGTTCAAGATTAGCACCTTCAAGATTTGCATTTCTCAGATCGGCACCGATTAAGTGTGCTTCACTAAGATTTACTCCTGACAAATCACAACCAATACATTCCCGAGTATCAAGCAACCTTTGTAAGTGTTGTGGATTACCCGCTTGAACTGAACTAGTCAAAAATAGGGGAGCTATAAAGGCGAGGGTCGCTAAAAGCTTAGTATTCATGATATTTTCCCCTTTACGGTAAAATGTCTCCGTTTTCCTCACATTCTTATTATCTCACTATAATTTGTCAACAGATTGATTGATTTTGGACTTATGTTATGAAATACCCCCATGTGCTAAAAGTTTCCAATTAAGCGAACGGTGAAATATGTTAACTGGCCTTACTTTCAAGCTCACCAACTCATTGTTATCATCTTATTTCAAGAATATGTAAATTTTTTTAACACATTCAAACTATTTTTTTTGATACATATCTTTCTAAGTAAAAAACAATTGTTTTTTTTGATACTGGGTAACCGACAAGTCGAGATACAGCCATATAAAATGAAGAAAGTCTAATACTTTTTAGATACATATCATTTGAGCAGCAAGTAGTTTGCTGTGTAGCAACATGAATAAAATTGAAAAGTAATTTTCTCATGACATTTAGCATAAAGTTTTATTTTTAAAGATATATCCGGATATCAATGTATCAAAAAAAATTAGGCACCATCATAAGATTAAGCAAAAGTGATGACGGAAACTAGCCATAGGCGAATTGCTATCGGGGATGTACATGGTCACTATACAGGTTTGATGACTTTGTTAGAGATGATTGCTCCCAGCAACAGCGACAGTATATATTTTTTGGGAGACTTAATAGATCGAGGTCCCCAAAGCGCCCAAGTTGTTAAGTTTGTTAAAGAAAGTCCCTATAAATGTTTGCTGGGTAACCACGAACAAATGTTATTGAATGTAATGGCGGAGGAAGAACCGTCTAGTTCAGTCATACAAAACTGGCTTTATAGCGGCGGACAAGCAACTATTTCCAGCTATCAGGGAGGTACAATTCCCAAAGAAGATGTGGAATGGTTAAAAACTCTACCTACCTATCTGGATTTGGGGGATGTTTGGTTAGTTCATGCGGGAGTAGATCCAAATATTCCCTTGGCGAAACAAACAGCGGATCAGTTCTGTTGGGTACGTGATGAGTTTTTAAGTTTAGAAGAGTCCTATTTTACTGATAAGTTGATTATTGTCGGTCACACAATCACCTTTACCCTTCCTGGTGTGACACCTGGTAAACTAGCACAGGGAGAAGGTTGGTTAGATATTGATACGGGTGCTTATCACCCACGCAGTGGTTGGTTGACTGGTTTTGATATTACAAATGGTATAGTCTATCAGGCTAATGTCCTCCAAAATTCTCAGCGTACACTAACTTTGGAAGAATCTGTAGTCAAAGTAGCATCCAATCAATTTGGAACTGCGGTAAAAAACAAGCAACGAAAAAATCAAAATAGTAGAAAAACTAACGATAGTCCTTTTGGGATATTCAAGCAAAAATTTAATTTTTTTAACTCTAAGTAAATTATCCTCTTTGAGGAAATGTATATTTTATTGCATCAAAAAAGCGAATGCCAATCGGTTACTACCGATTGGCGACTGTTTAAAACTTGTGAGTTTATTAAGTTTTGATTGTGAATGTTTGCTTTTCTAACTCAAGGGCCTGATATTAGCTTTATAACTAGCGGGACTTAAACCATCATTTCCCTTGCTTGATAGGTTTTCAATCTGCGCTTTGAGAGCGCGAATGCGAGAACTGGTAGCCGGATGGGTACTAAATAATGTTGGAACTGATCGCTTATTCAATAACTTTTGCATAAATGTAACCATACCTGAAGGATCGTAACCAGCCCCATTCAGGGTTCTTAATCCTCGTTTATCTGCATCGTACTCGTGACGGCGACTATTAGGACGCTTTAATGCTAACTCCACACCAAGGCTTACTAGTTTTTCTCTTCTTACTCCCAAAGCTGTTGCAACCCCAGATGCAAGGGTAGTTTGTCGTAACTGTTTGACTAAGTGTCTACCACCTATATGACCAATTTCATGTGCAATCACACTTGCTAATTCTGCCTCATTATCCGCAGCTTCCAATAAACCAGTATGTACGTATACATAACCACCAGCAGTTGCAAAAGCGTTGATATTCTTATCTTCAACCACTTGAAATTTGTAGGGAATATTTGGGCGATCGCTTTGTGCTGCTAAGCGTTGACCAATACGATTAACATAACGATTCACCCGACGATTGCGGTAAAATTTAATTCCTCTTCTTCCCAACTGTTGATTTATTTGCTTACCAATCTTAACCTCTTGGCGATCGGATACATTAGATAGTTGAATAACCTGTGCTCCTTCTAACAAAACTCGCCATAAAGGAGTAGCTTGGGAAGGTAAAGGAGCACTCAAAAAAATGATTACAGCAATAAAAACTGAAATGAGTGGATAAAACCAGCGCTTAAAAAAGTGTTTTGGGAACATAATCATCCTGTTAGCAACAATTTTTGCCGGAACTTAAAATAATCCGACGCTTTTAAAGCTTTACAAGTTGCATTGCCGAAATGTGCTAATCAGTAATCAAGAATATTTTGAAACTAATTAATGAGTTTTCAGATATGCCTTACTTCATTAATAATGTATTTCATGTAAATCCTATTCTTCTCATCAACATTAATAAAACAATAGTATTAAATCTCAGTTGCCGACTTCAGTACTCATGATAAACTGTCGCATGAGTGTTGCTATATCTACTTTTTAGTATTCAAAAGTATGTCATATAGTTGTGGTTATATTCACTCTCAGCTAAACAAATTAAGTCAAGTTAAGCAATTTTTATTTCGGGAAAATCATTATGGCTATTTTAGATTCCAAAGGGCGTTTATTTGGAAGAATCAGTCTCCTAGACTTGGGTGCAGTAATGGTAATCATGTTAGTTCTTGCAGGTATTTTTCTTTTTCCTGGAACAACCGGTTCTGTAGCTCAAGTTGGAACAAAAACTGCACCAATAGAAGTAGACTTACTAGTCCGTGGTTTAAATGTCCGAGAACCTCAAAGACTATATGATGAGGATTTAAAAGAAGGAGGTAAGACTAAAGTAATTATTCGCAATCAGCCCTATGGAAAAATTGATATTAGATCTATTCAAGAAATAGATAGAACAATTGTCGCGACTCAACCTGATGGTACGGTAAAAGAGGTTAAAGACCCAAGAGCCAATAACTTTAGTAAAGATATGCTCTTAACTTTAGAAGGCAAAGCCACAATCACAGACAATGGTCCCGTCCTTGGTAATAGTAAAGTTAAAATCGGCATGCCATTTGAATTAGAAGGTTTTAATTATAATTTCAAAGGTTCAGTAATCGATATTAGAGTAAACAAATAATATAGGTTAAGTGATTGTTATATTCAAATTTATATTCCTCTCATTAAATGGGAGGATATTTTTATAATTTTGTAGTTTGGAAGTTTATTTATACTACTAAATTGTAGTATCAGCAGATTTATTAATCTTGCAAATAACAAATAAAATATTCTTTACTTTTGCTATTCTAAGGCTCTGCAATACCTATAGCTTATCGTACACATAGGTACGCTCTGTTTTGAGTTTTGACTTATCCATAATATTGTAAATGCTTGCAAAAAAGGTTAAAGATTTTGTTGTTTTATAAGAAGTAACTTTTAATTAATTATTTACTAAAATTAAGTAAACTTATTCATAAAAATGATTCTATCAAAATATTTCACTTTACAATGACTAATGTTTAATTGGAGTTTAATCGAAAATTAAACATAATCTTTGCAGTGTTTTTTGTCACGAATCTTACTTAATTTAGATAATATACCAAAATGTTAATTTTTTCTAAAAAAAAGTATATTTACCAAAGTAATTACACTCAAAATAATTTAAATTATTATACTTAATTCTTCTTGATGTTTTATCTTTGAACGTGCTAAATTAGAATTGCAGAAACAACCTATAAAGTACTAAAAAATAAAGTATATTTGTTTCTTGATTTAATCAATATTAAGTTAATTTGAATTGCTAATTTATATATAAATCAGGGAATATTTTTTAGTATTATTCATTGTGATTTTCAGCACATTTTCTTATTGTGTTTTATATATCTTTTACGACAATTATTTTGTGTCATAACTAATATATATTGGCATTTAGCTTACAAAGCTGAAATAGTATTATATCTCTTTCACAGAATAACTATATCGACGAGATTTTATTGATTTCAGAATAATTTTACGGACTAATTGTTAATCTTATTTGTGAGATTTTATCAATGTTACCATTTGAATTTGTTGTCATTGGTAAGCCGATTTCTCACCAAACAAAACAAAGAAAATCTCTCCAATCCTGGAAAAAAAAGGTACGTGAGGCTGCTGAATCTTGCTGGACGAGAGAGGAACCACTGGGAAGTCAACTCAAGGTTACCATTACACATTATTATGACTGCCCTGTTGACGATGAGTCAGCAGTTCCGGATAGTGACAATATTATTAAACCAATTAGGGATGCTTTGAATGGTTTTGTTTATGTAGATGATTACCAAATTACCGATTTTGTTAGTCGTCGTCGTAATCTGAATGGTTCTTTTAGAGTTAAAGGAATATCTTGTGTTTTAGCAGAAGGGTTTTCTTCAGGTCAAGAATTTTTGCATCTCAAAATTGAACTCGCACCAGACCCAGAAGCGTTATAATTGCTAACAACTATTAGGTGTCTGGTATAATCAATGCACTATTTATTGGTATGATTCAAAGGTTATTTCATTGTTGAAATAGTATATACATAACTAAGTTTAATTAGCTGTAATTATTGACGCGAATAAACACATTGTAATAATTGTATATCGATAATATTATTAATGTAATTAAAGATAATTTATTGCTTAAATATATTAAAAGTAGATAGTTTTTTCTAGCCAAGCGAAGCATATTAATTGATATCTTTTAATATTTCCTAATAAAAGTAGGGTTTAGTATGTATTTATTGCATTTTTTCCTACTTATTTTTTTGTAAATTTAATTATCAATCCTAGAATAACGCTGGAATAACTACATTTTTATCGTCATTTATTTATAGATAAAGTTTAATTTAATTACTTGATATATGACAATTTAGTTGATAATATACAACAGGAATATATCAGAATTAGTCATGAGCTGGCACATTAACCAAAATTCATTGGAACGTCGGCGATTACTTAAACTTGCCAAGGAATATCGTCAGCAAGGATATGAGGTTACAATAAATCCTTCACCGGAAAAATTACCATCAGTGCTGGCAGATTGTTCCTTAGATTTAATCGCAGTAAATGGGAAAAAGGTTGTTGCAGCTGAAGTCAGAACTAAAGAGAACTTGACTTTGAACGGGTCTGAGGATTTGAGGAGAATTAGTAAATCTTTGGAGAAACTTCCCAATTGGGAGTTTGAATTAGTAATTACGAATGAACGTAAAAAGAGTTATTAAATAACTTAGAAAATATAAAATTTTAATTAGTTTTAACTTAACTAGCTTAATTTGCTCATCTTATTTTATTCGGCAATCATGAATAATTGCTTTTATTTGAGGGCATAGGATATTATTATGTATCGTTTATCCTTTGCCCAATTATATTTATGTTTACGAGTTTTTAGATAAGAAAATTTTCTTATCCATAACCTGTATGGCTCTTCACTATTAAACTCATAATTTACGCATTGTGTGAATTGGAAGTTTAAATCACTTAAATTAGTGGAAGTAATCACACATGTGACTTATCCTGCATATGGAAATCCTTGATATTAAAAGGCTCAATTTAATTCGCCTTAGACGTGATTTTTTTTTAACAGATTCAAAATTCGAGTCTATTCTCTTGCCTACAAATAAAGCATACTTACTCAAGTAAAGGTAAAAATTTTCTGATTAATCCAATAGTAACTGCAGGTAACTCAAGTTGTGGTGTTAGTCCAACACCTTTGATTTCTTGGAAAAAGCGAATTGCTTGAGGGTTCATTTGTGCAAGACGTTGACCAATTTCTGGCTTAGTGAACTGAGATTTTTGACCCCAAATAATTGCGCTTGGAGTTTCTAGTTTGTTGATGTAAGTAGATAAATCAAAACACAAATCTCCACGAACAAAAGATAAAGCAGCATATTCAGCATTTTCTTGTTTTGCCGATTGTAGATATGCTTCTACCATCTCATCACTGATCCGATTGGGTTGAGCAAATTGCCTTTGCACTAAAAAATTACGAATACCACTGCGAGTTGCAATTCCAGCATTATAGAGGAAATTGTCGATAACAGGAGTGCTCGCCAACTGAGCGAAAAAACTGCGTGAATAGTCTTCGCCGAAATCGGAAATTCCTGCTGGAGCCATCAAAATTAATGATTTACACAGTTCTGGATTAGCGATCGCAACCCTAATAACAAGAGCTGCTGTGAGAGAAGACGCTACGATTATTGCTTTCCCTTCACAAACCTGTTGTAAAAATTCTGTAATGCTCTGCAAATAATCTTCAACTTTATAATTTCGTATTGGGTGTTCGGAATTGCCCCAACCAACTAAATCTGGTGCAATAATCCGATATTCTGCAGCAAATGCAGGATAAACTTTTGACCATTCATACGCCGAAGAACCACCTCCAAAGCCATGTAAAAAAACCAAAGTCTCCAAATTTCTAGTAGCAGCACTGTCTCCATGCCAAAGAGAGCTTCTTGCTGTATAATAAGCCATTTTACCTAATGAAGTAATGGCAAAATTTTGCTCAAATCCTAGTGGCTTAAACATAATTAAATTGTTAGATTAGTTGGGATTACTGGTAGAGAAGCTGAAACACTAACTAAATTTATTATCAATGACTATCGGTGAGCATCGGTTTAAAATTATTTCAGCTTCAACGGTATGGTAAAAGATAATCTAAATCACCCAATTAAATTGGACTATCTATCCTAATCTTGTTTTGAAGTAGTTGTAAAATAAATGCTTAGCTTGTGAAGTTTTAGTATGTTTTTCTGGAATTATTCTCAGTATGATGTCGCATAAACGTTGTATTATCAATAGTTCTACTGGTAAGCATTACATATGTAGCTCTAAAGATAAATTTAAGTTTATTATGGTAATCTATCAGAAACATCACTGATAACTTTTAACGTCAACAATACTGAAAGTCACATTGAATTTTATTCTTTTATTTTATTAAGATTACTTAAATATAATTTTAGACACGTAATTAGAGAACGCTATTTGATGTCAATTAAAAATACTCAAACCGGATGTCATGTTAAAGACTGATAGCCTTCAATTGGATACAGTACTAACTTTTAAAGCTCCTCAATTTATGCCCTCCGAGTTGGACTTGGAAAATATAGCTGCTTCTGCAACAAAACAAAGTCAAAGCACACCAGGAAATCAAAATCAAATCGATACACTAACCAAGTGTGTTTCTCTGAAGTTAGAGGGTTTGAAATGTTTTGAGAAAGTAGAGAATCAATTTAAAGAATGCGGAGTAATTTTTAGCAATTGCATGGCAATACAACCTTCTAATCCCGCATTTCCACCTCGTTCTGGTTCTGTAGTGCTTATGGGTTCACCCCAAAGTGGTTCTTTAGAAGTTTTTTTTCTTAATCCTGTAAAATTAGTTAGGGCCTTCGTTACTAGCTCCCAAAGACTAATTCTTTCTGCTTATGATCGCGACGGTCACTTACTAACTCAGTCAGTATTGCCAAGCGCAAACCTTGCAAATTCTGACTCCTGTGTTTCTCCAAATAAATTATTATTTGTAAGTGCAAATAACATTCACAGCGTGACTTTCTGTGCTTTTGATGGTCAGTTTACTGTTGATGACTTTAATTTCTGTATTTAAAAAAATTTTATCTTGATTCTCCAAAGTGATATATACTCTCGACTCGCATATTGTTATAGAGTATATTCATCATCAACTATATCCTCTGGATTTAGATGTATTTTATGAGACACTTATCTTTGGAGTGAAGTAGGTAAATACTGTGGTTAAGGCTTCGTCTTATTGGCAGCGAATAATTAATAATTTCCCAGTTAGGGTGCTTACGGAGTCTAAGAGCAGAAGCCCGAAACAGCTTAATTTAAAGCGTTTCCAAGGACCTGGGGGAGCTTTGGGTCTCCTAACATTTGTTGTTGCTATGTGGCAATGGAACTGGAAGCTACTATTCGCGAGTAGCATTGCTATTGGAACAATGATGTTAGTTTACACCATGCAAGAATGGAACTGGCAGCAATTTTGGTGCGAAATCCGTAAATTTTCTGGTAGTCCCAATCGACGCTTAGCTTTAGCTGTAGTCAGCGGTGGAATTGCTGCCGTAAGTACATACATGGCTTTCTCTATTTGGGTTGACTCTGATAGTCGATGGATTGCGTTTGGAGCAATATTACAAGGTTTGGGTACGCTGCTAATATTAATATTGCTGGTTTGGCAAATTATTGCTCTTTATGGAGATCGTGAGGATGAATATATCGAGCAATTATTGAATCAGTTAACAGATCCAAACCCACTTAAACGTTTAATTGCTGTAAGGAGACTAGATAAAATCCTTAAGGGCGATCGCGTTAACCCAGTTGTTAAAAAAAACGTTGCTCAACATCTTGGGCTGTTGCTTTCTCAAGAATCTGAATCTGTAATTCATGAAGCAGTTCTTGATTCCTTACAAGCATTAGAGAAATTACCTAAATTATCCCCACCAAAATTAAAAAAGATTGTGCCTGTGAAGGTAAAAGTTAGCAATGGGTTGCTGGACTAATTAGTCTTTCTTCATTCGAAATTGGCATGAAACAATAAATATATAAGTTATTAAGGCGCACTTTTGGTGTGCTTTCACAGATGCTAAATGAAAAAATGGTGAGTTTGAATGTGGGCGATTCAAATTTATATAAATTCAAATTTATGTAAATTCAAAATTTATGTAATTGGAATTTTGGTCTTAACAATAGAAATTATGCAAAAACTCTGAGATTGCGATCCTGCGGCTCCAGATCCAGATCCGTTCGGAACGGATCTGGATCTGGAGCCGCTACCTTACGGGTCCTCTTTCGTTGAGTAAGTCCTGAACAAATTCTTTTTACAATAAATTCTTTTTACAATAATTGTTGCGACCAATTCTATTGTTGATCCTTAATTCTGCCATTATTTACTTCTAGAACACGATGATTGCAACGTCTAACTAAATTTTCGTCATGGGTCGTAATAATTACTGTCGCTCCAAAAGAGTTTAATTTTTGCAGAATCTGAATTATCTGCCACGAATTATCTGGATCGAGATTTCCCATAGGCTCATCAGCTAAGATTAACTGCGGTGTGCTGACAATTGCTCTGGCAATACTGACCCGTTGCTGTTCCCCTCCAGAAAGATGTTTGGGAAATTTATTTGCCTTAGAAAACAAGCCAACAAGCTTCAAAGTAGGTTCTAACCGCCTTCTGATTTCCTTACGAGTATATCCTTGAGCTTGCAATACAATATTAATATTTTCCGCAACCGTGCGTTGAGGAATTAATTTGTAGTCTTGAAATACAACACCAATTTGTCTGCGAAATAAGGATACCTCATCTCCCCTTAGATCAACTACATCACACCCATCAACCAGAACATATCCTTGGGTAGGAAGTTCTTCCCTGTAAAGTAATTTGAGTAGTGTTGATTTCCCCGAACCGCTTGCTCCAGTAATAAACAAAAATTCTCCTCTCTTAACTTCTAGTTCTACATCTATAAGTGCTTGAGTATCATTAGGATAAATTTTGGTGACTGAGCAAAGTTTTACCATTGGTGTTGTATTAACACCATCTTGGTACATCTCTCGATTTTTTACAGAGGTGGATAAATTAGTATCAATATTTGATTTTAGTAATTGCATACTGCTGCTGCACTGGGAGAAGTTTTAGTTTTAAATTGATTGGGAGCTAAAACAAAATAGCAAACACAAAATAATTATTCCCAGGCTGAACCTGGGAAATTCAAACTTTCAATTTAAAATATTCAACAGTACAACGTCTGAATCTTAACCAATTGCACCAATAGAAGTCAGACTATAAATGATAGATTTGATCGCAAATTGAGGTAAAGCTAACATTCGTCGCCAACGCCATGGTTCCTGATAAAGGCGGTAAAGCCACTCCAAATGATTATTTCCCAACCAAGCTGGTGCACGATTTTTATTTCCAGACCAAATATCAAAACTACCACCAACTCCCATCCAGATTGCTTCAGGACATAAATGTCGGTTTTGAGCGATCCATAATTCTTGGCGTGGTACGCCCAAACCAACAAAAATCACTTGTGGTTGAATTTGACTCAACTTCTCCTGTAACTCTTTTTCCTCTTGAGAAGAATGGTAGCCACAATAACAATCTATTTCTCCTAAACTAGGAATTTGAGTTTGCCAATACTTTGCGGCTTTATTAGCAACTTCAGGTGCTCCACCATAGAAAAATACTTTTGGATTAAAGTCTAACTTTTCTAACTTTTGCAATAGCATTTGAGCTAACTCAATTCCGGGAGTTCTTTGTACTTTTTGCCACAGTAGGCATTGTAAATACAGAACTATTCCAGACCCGTCTGGGATAACTAAATCAGCATTTTTAATGACCTCAGCTAAAGATGGATCTTGTTCCGCCTGCATGGTCATTTCTGCATTAATTGTAACTACGTGAGTTCCAACTTTTGCTTGCAAACGTTCTAATAACCAGTATGTATAATCATTCATTACATGAACTGGTAATCCCAAAATCGAAAATTGTTTTGGCGATTCAGACATAACATCCATCTGCAATTAGCCTCACACCAAGTTTTATTGAACGATAGTTTATCAAATTTTTATTAAGGATAATTAGTGCAAATTTTGCCTATCAAAAATTTATTACTAGGAGTAAAAAAAATTTGTATCTTTGATTCTGAAACTTGCTTAAACTAAGAATGTAAAATTGTTCACACAGGAACTGAGAGTATTGTTTTCTTAATTATCCCAATGAATTTCATACAAAAAATTTCCACATCAAGTTTTTCTTAAACCTATTTCTCAGATAAAGAACAACTACTTTTAATTCTGCTTGGGAATTCACCAATATTATGCCCAAACAAGTATACTTTTAGCAAAGGAGGTTAATAACCACTTCTGAGATGAAAAATTGTCAGCAAGGGATATGAAGAGTTGAAAGAGTATAAATTTACTGGTGCTACGGTTCGACTATGACTTACGGTAGAGGCATAAACTGCAAGTAATCACTTATCAGCCTCATATAAAATAAGGTCATTCCTAATTTTAGGATAAAACATTATTTTTGATTTCAAGGCTAAATTCTAGGTGTGAAATTCTAGGTATATTGTAGATGCAATTTTTCTATAGCTAATGCTCAGAGAAATGTATCGTATGAGCAAAAAAATATTCTAATATAAACTTTTACGCGAGTGTATTCCAAATATATTTTTCCCAATGTTTGAGTACATTGTTATGTAAGCGGGAACCACAATTGTCAGCAAATCTCGGTTATGAGCTTCTAATTTACGGACTTTTACCGAACTGACTAAGAATTAAGTTCCTACATTGAAACCACAAGCTAAATTTCTCACCTTTGGATTCTTGCTTACTATGTAGTGCGGTGCAACCCAACTTGAGCCCTAGAATCAAAAATGTAAAACAAACTAAAAGGGGTTGAAGTAGTGTTTTTTGGGAATGCCGATGGAAACATTGTCAGCCTAACATTACTTATACAAGCAATCCGTTACAGCTAAGTTAACTGAAGGGTGAATAACCCGCAAGATTTAGGTAGAAAGCGCTCCCACAGCGCAAATTTAATTGAAGCAATTTCCTCCCCAACTAAAAATGTGGGGTTTCTAGAATCTCGGAGGTTTTTTATATGAACAAAATTCGTGTTGCTCTGATCGAAGACCATGATTTAACCAGGCTGGGTATCAGGACAGCGTTAAAACACAAGGAAGACTTCGAAGTTGTTGGAGAAGCGTCAAATGCTATTGAAGGGTTGAAATTATTACAAAAATACCAACCAGACGTTGCGATTGTCGATATCGGTTTGCCCGATAAAGATGGAATTGAACTTACAAAAGAAGTTAAATCAACTGGCAACTCGTCGACTAAGGTATTAATTTTGACTTTGAGGGACAATAAGGAATCTGTATTAGCAGCATTTGCAGCAGGTGCAGACTCCTATTGTATGAAAGACAGGTATGATAATTTGCTTGAAGCAGTAAGACACACTTACAATGGTAATGCTTGGATCGATCCTGCGATCGCACGGATTGTTTTACAACAAGCTCAACATAATTCGCCAAAACTAGAAGTTGCGGCGGTGGAAAGTAAAGTAGTAGCTCATAATCTTCAAAAAACTGAGGATCGTGACTCCATTGACCCCTATACCCTTACGGAAAGAGAACTGGAGGTACTACAGTTAATTGTTGAGGGTTGTAGTAATGCTGTGATTGCGGAGCGACTTTACATTACCGTTGGTACCGTGAAAACCCATGTTCGAAATATTTTAAATAAGTTATGTGCTGACGATCGCACCCAAGCTGCAGTTCGAGCGTTACGTTCCGGATTAGTTGGTTAAAAATTTTTAAGGGAACCTTTAAGTTCAAATCTGAGGGTGATTTACAACTTTGAAAATAAAAATTTTCAAAGTGAGTGAATTATCTTCTGCTTATTCATTTTTATTTTTAGTCACTTATAATTTGGGATAAAAATATACAATCATTAATTGTCAAAAACTTGTAAAAATACAAAGTCGAATATGACTGAGACAGATGTAGAAAAGCTTAAGCTCATGGTAGTTGACGATGAGCCAGATAATTTAGATCTACTTTATCGTACCTTTAGGAGGGATTTTCGAGTATTTAAAGCTGATAATGCCAAAAAAGCTTTAGAAATTTTAGAAAAGCAAGGCGAAATGGCTGTGATTATCTCCGATCAAAGAATGCCAGAAATGAATGGTACAGAGTTTCTCAGCCTGACTGTAGATCGCTTCCCAGATACAATACGCATTTTACTAACAGGGTTTACAGATGTAGAAGATTTAGTTGATGCAATAAATTCTGGTCAAGTATTTAAGTATATAACTAAACCTTGGAAGCCAGACAAGCTCCGAGTCATAGTTGAACAAGCAACTGAAACATATCGTGTAGTTAAAAAACGTACCAGTGAGTTAGGTCGCGCTTTACGACGGGAATCTTTGTTTAACGCAGTTACTACAGCCATTAGAGAATCCTTAGACTACGAGAGCATGTTGCAAAAAATAGTTGCAACCATTGGACAAACTTTTGCCGCAACATGTTGCGTGCTTAGACCAGTTGAAGATAACTGTCTGACATTAAATAGCTTCTCTTACCATAGTGCAGAGTTTTCTGAAACTAATCCTGAAACTAATCCTGAAATTAACATTTACCCAGATTCCAGTTCCCTGATTGATGAAGTATTTAAATCTGGGGAGTATCAACTCAGTGAATCTTCCGAAGGCTCTAAAGTTTGGCAACATTTAGCATTACCGTTGAAATACCAACAAAGTTTGCTAGCCGTACTTGTGCTTTACCAGCAGAGTGATAGTTGTCCGTGGGAATTGGAAGATATTTCTTTAATAAAAGGAGTTTCAGAACAAGCCGCTTTGGCAATTTCCCAGGCAAAACTTTACCAGCGTCTTCAAGAAAAACAACATCAAATTAGTGTCGAACTGGAAGTTGCTCGACAGATTCAACATAATTTATTGAGACAAAGTTTACCAGATCTCAAAGATGTTAAACTTCAAGCTTGCTGTTACCCAGCAAGAGAAGTTGGGGGAGATTTTTTTGAGGTATTTGTTCATCCAAGAGGAGATATTTGGTTAGCAGTAGGTGATGTTTCTGGGAAAGGGGTTCCTGCAGCTCTATTCATGGCTAGTGCAATTTCAGTATTGCGTCGGGAATTATCACAGGAAATACCGCCAATGCCAAATATCGTCATGCAAAATTTAAATAATGCTTTAAACGAGGATTTAATTAGTAATAATTACTTCATTACTGCAGTTTTGGCTCGGTACACACCTAGCTCTAAAGAATTAGTATATGCTAATGCTGGTCACGTTTACCCATTACTTTGGTCGGGTGATGCGGCTTCAGTAACAGTTCCTCAATATTTGAAAATTCGTGGTATTCCACTAGGTATATTGCCCAAATGGCAAGCAGAGTGCGATTGCTTAGCACTAGCAACTGGAGACACACTAATATTAACGAGCGATGGGGTGACAGAAGCATCGGTTGCGAGTAAAACGGTAGACCCTACCCAAGAAATTGTTGGGACGCAAGCCAGTGGGAAATTAATGCTCAATCAAGAAGGTCTGTGGCAACTTTTAAAACAAGAAAAACAACCACTTTCTCTCGATAATCTACTTTCCCGCATTCAAGCTGAAAATCGAATTCAAGAAGATGACCAAACTATACTCTCTTTGGAGGTTTTGTAAAGGATGAAAAGTGAGCTTCACGTACCAAGTGACTTGAAGTTTTTAACGATTGTTGAAAACTGGTTGCTGGGATGCTTGCAAGCTGAGTTAGGCGAGTCTTTTGATTGGTCTCACCAATCAAATCGATTACGTTTAGTGTTGGTTGAAGCCTACTCGAACGTAGTACGTCACGCTCACAAAGAAAAGCCCAATCTCCCGGTATTGATCCGCTTGGAACTTAGGAAAGAAGATATTGCTCTGGAAATTTGGGATCGCGGCGAAGGTTTTGACTTATCAAATTATTTTCCTCCCGCTCCATCAGAGAAGCAAGAAGGGGGTTATGGATGGTTGATTATGAATCGTCTTATGGACAAGGTTGAATACGATCTGGAGGTTGATGGTGGTAATTGCCTAAAACTAGAAGTTTCCTTACCTGCACAAAATTAAAATCATAAATCATTACTAATTACTTTAAAAGCCTTATTTCCTATAAAAATATATGAGAGAGTAAAAATATTATTAGATTATTCCGAGCAAGGGACAAAAATCGATCCTAGTTGACAAATTTACCCCATGCGGCGTTTTATTTTTGTTAAATTATGAATTTTTTCAGAGTTTTGCAGCCATACACCTGAAAATAATTCACGAGAGTTCCTATTAATCTGACGGTATAAATCGAAGATTAAATTTAACTTAGAATATTTTAATTACAAAAATTGATAATCATCAAAGCACATATTCGTACATTTATATTTTTAATTAGTTATAAGGCTGTGTATAGTTTTTGATAATTATTGACTAAATTTAGAAAATAGAGCTTGAAAACAGGAAAAATACTCTAAAATTGTAAGCAAGCATGATATATGCTGCAGTTTCCACTGCTAAATATGACATAACATTGAAGTAAGCTTAATTTAAAAGTATGAAAGCTGCTTTTAGAGGAGTTAAAGTAATTCCTGTAATTAGACTTTTAGCAAATAATCTTCCTAGTTTTCAAGTTTCAGTCAACATATCCTCAAAGGTTATGATGCAGTAATATTTTTTCTGTAATAAAAAGTAAATTAATTGATAAATTTTGCTAAAGATATTGGACTTACAAGTAAGGGAATTCAAATAATAATAAATAATTAGATTTGTAGCTATAACTGTTTAGTCGGCTTATAGTGATTTTAGTAGGTATTCAAAACTATTTAAAATCCTGCTTTCAAAAAGCATAATTTGGTTCGCGTAAAAGTATAAAATACAAATTGTAATCGATGGAGACTTTATTCTGTTTATCACCACGCTATCGACTCGATGATCGTTCATCCTGGTTAGAAGGAGTTGACCCAAGTCGATGTTATTGGATCGCAGTAAATGGAGATCGGAATCAGGCAGTGGCAATACCTGGACCAATAGTATCTTCAAGAAGTGAACTCAAACAAATAATTTTTCAATTTCGGTCGCTGCGACCTACAGAAAAAATGACTTTGACTAGGGTTGCGAGCACTTGCACGATTCATTGTATAAGTGATAACTGTTATGCCTTAGAAGTTAAAGATGATTTTGCTCCAGTTTCCCACTTGTTTGATCGAGAAACTCTAGATGCTCTATTAATGACAGCCCACCCAGATTGGCGGTGTTCTCCTGCTGACATTGATTTAGGGAGAAAACTTTTGATGCGATCTTTGGGAGGAGCTGCGACTGTTAACAAATAATTTGGGAAGGTGGAGGTCGCCAGACCTCCAAACACCTCAAAATACTACCGATAATAATTCTGTGATTAATCTCTCACTTAAACTAATTAATCAGCTAAACCACTAGATAAACTAATTAAAGATTGAGTCTTTTTATTATCATCCAGCAAACAACAATTCTTTAGAAGAAGCTAAAAGCTTAATTTTGGCACTGATTATTTCTTTATTTTTTCCTAAGGCAAAATCCCACAAAGCATTAACTCCAAATAAAGGAGTTTTCACTTTACCAGTAGCTTGAAATCTACAGTTATCTGATTTTATTTTTCCAGTAATAGTCTGGCGAGGGTACACTTTGATATCTTGGGCTTCTTTTTTTAAGTAATTAAAAATAGTCTCCTTACCAACGATAGCTTCCCCATAAGGGGTATACATAACACCATTTTCTCCAAACAATTCAGCAGTTAGATGAAATTCTCCTGCGTTCATTGTTTGAAAATAACGAGATATGATTGATTCGTTGATACTTTCACTTTGGAGCGTAGATAGCACAAAATTTCCGATTTCCGCAGTATTAACTTGTTCGAACTTGGTATTTTTCATAAGAATCGTCAATCATCCTCACAAGTTTCAAAATCTATCTTTCATCAAAGAAAGTCATAAAAATGAGTTGAATAATTTATTGAAATTCCACTGTGTGATTGTTAAATATCTGAGCTCTTAAATAAAACCTGCAAATGCACAACTTGTATTTTCAAATAATTTGGTTTTTAGGCAGATACAAACAACAAATCTAGTAATTAATACCAATTTCCTAAATTCAAGCTACAGATGGTATGCCAGGAATAAAATCATATCTTGTAATTGAGTTTCATTTTGGTAGTCTCACTAAATGAAATTGGTATAAGAAACAAGCTACGAACCAATATACAAGTAAAACTTAATACCAGGCATAGAGTTTTTAAATCGAATTAATTTGGTGAAAGCTCTACAGTGGGAAGTAAACTTAGTTGAGTTTGTTCTAGATTTTACAGTGTGATTCAAGCATCCAAATTTCAGGATTAAGAAAATAACTTACAACTACTGGTTAAATTTGGAGAAATTAATCAAAATTTGGATTGTTAGTTCGGATTATTTGCGTCGATATTATTCAATGAAGGGGTTGACGCCCATCTCTGTAACAACCTTACGTAAAACAGTAATTTGTTGGGCAAAGCCTAGCTTTTTAAATAATTCGATGGCTTCTTTTCCTTGCGGTGAAAGCTCATGTTCAGTGGATATTGGTATTACGATTCCTTGTTCCATTAGTTCTGATAGTTCATACCAGAAGGCTAACTTTGTATTGTTACTGAAAATCCCATAGGAACGGGATATTTGAGTATTTTTTTGAGCAATTAGATCTCGCATAACCTGGAGTTGCTCTTCATTACTCATGAGCTTTATCTGATTTAAAAGCCCTGTGAATAAATGCAAACGAGCTGGACCTGTTGCTGCGGGATTGATATAGTATCCAACTTTTGTGTGAATAAACCACAGTAATGCCAGTCGTTCATCAACATTCAGACTCCTTAAAACAGCGATCGCACTAGTGATTGCACTAGATTTTTGAGTGCTGTAATTAGAGATATCAGAAAAAAAGTTTTGCGCTGAATCTGCAGTAAACGTCATGATAACACCACGATCGACCACTTAATTAGCTGTATTTCTTTGGAAAACAATACAAAAGTGTTATTATCCTTTTGCTTAAGTTTCCAATTGCCATTTTGCATACAAAGTTAATAATTTGCAAATAAAATTTACAAATATAGTGCGCAAAGGATAGAGAAAATGGGGATCGGTTGTTTGATGTAAGATAGGGGTGCTTTTTGTTGGTAAATTTTGAAATATATAAGAATAAGATAAATGAATCAATTTACCTTCATCAGCAGCGCTCAAATCAAGCAAAAGGTGCTAGAAATTGGGTTTCATCAAGTAGGGATCGCTGATATAGATGTTATTGATAACCAAATGCAACGATTACGGGCTTGGTTAGCTTTAGGTTATCACGCTGATATGGAGTGGATGAATTCACCCAAGCGGCAAGATATTAAATTAGTCATGCCCGAAGTGCGATCGCTAATTTGTGTAGCATTGAACTACTATACTCCACACCAGCGACCCGAAGGTTTAGAATATGCCAAAATTTCTCGCTATGCTTGGGGAAGAGACTATCACAAAGTGATGCACAAAAAATTAAAGGTGCTTTGTAGGTGGTTGGAAAACTTCAGCCCAGAAATTAAAACTCGTTATTATGCAGATACAGGTCCAATACAAGATAAAGTATGGGCACAAAGAGCTGGAATTGGTTGGATAGCCAAAAATGGTAACTTGATTACTCGAGAGCATGGTTCTTGGGTTTTTTTAGGAGAAATTCTGACAAATATAGAACTGACCCCAGACAATCCTCACACAGAACATTGTGGTAGTTGTACCCGTTGTCTTGATGCTTGTCCAACAAATGCAATTACCAAACCATTTGTAGTTGATGCGAATCGCTGCATTGCTTATCATACAATTGAAAATAGGCAAAAACAATTACCAGAAGATATAAAAGCTAATTTACAAAATTGGGTTGCAGGTTGTGACATCTGTCAAGATGTTTGTCCTTGGAATGAGCGTTTTGCCCATACAACTGACATTGAAGAGTTTAATCCTTACTCTGGGAATCTTGCACCTAAGCTGGTAGAATTAGCCAAAATCTCTAACGAAGAGTGGGATCGGCAATTTCCGGCGTCGGCGTTGCGGCGAATCAAGCCAGAAATGTTACGACGGAATGCCCGTGCGAATCTTGACACATTAGGGGCACCAGAATGACGACCCAGAAAGTAATTATATTTGATTTTGACGGCACTATTGCTGATACAGTTGAAGCCCTTGTTGTTATTGCTAACCGTTTGGCTCTTGAATTTGGTTATCCACAAATAACTCCAGAAGAACTGGCTTTACTGAGAAACTTAACTTCTAGAGAAATTATTAAGTATTCGGGAATTTCAGTGTTTAAAATTCCTTTTCTTGTTAAAAAAGTTAAAGGAGAATTAAAAAGAAAAATTCCGGATCTGAAACCTATATCGGGAATTCAGGAATCTTTATTAGTTCTTAAAGAAAAAGATTATAGGTTAGGTATTATTACTTCTAACTCCGAAGAAAATGTTAAAGAATTTCTTAAAGTAAATGATTTAGAAAGTATCTTTGAATTTATTTATTCAGGAGTAACAATTTTTGGTAAAACAACTATTATTAATAATGTTCTCAGACAGAAACAAATAAAATCTTCAGAAGCTATTTATGTTGGAGATGAAACCAGGGATGTAGAAGCTTCTCAAAAAGCTAATATTAAAGTTATTGCAGTGACTTGGGGTTTCAATAACGAAGAAGTTTTAAGTCAGCAAAATCCAGATTTTATAGTTACTCATCCAAGTGAATTGCTGGATGTAATCCAAAGATGTGAAATACGATAGAGGTATATTCTAATAACAGTAATTAGTAATTAGTAATTGGTATACGCCCGCACTGCTAACGCAGTGTTAGCGAAGCGTGACGCGTAAGTGTCATATGGTAATTGGTAATAAGCAGATAAAAACAGTACTGTATTTCTTTGTAAAATACAGTCTTTCTAACTTAGGGACTTGCTGCGTTCGCAATTAAAAACTAGAAAGTAGCTGTCTTAACTAGGTCAGATGGAGTCAGGTTGGATTCTATAACCTCACCATCACGGAACCAGACAATACGCTCTGTTTGACGAGCTACCTCTGGTTCGTGGGTTACCATTACAACAGTAATCCCGCTAGCATTAAGTTCGCCAAAAATATCTAGTACTTCTTGAGTTGTGCGAGAGTCAAGCGCTCCTGTCGGTTCGTCAGCTAAAAGTACTACCGGACGGTTAACAATGGAACGAGCGATCGCAACCCGTTGTTGTTGTCCTCCAGATAGTTGATTGGGCTTATTTTCTAAGCGATTTCCTAAACCAACTCGCTTGAGTGCTTCTGCTGCTTTTTCCAGTCGTTCGCTTTTTGGAAGACTTGCATACACCATTGGTAAGGTTACATTTTCCAATGCTGTCAATTGGGGTAATAAATGAAACTGCTGAAATACAAATCCCAATTTTTTATTACGAATATGTGCTAGTTGAGTATCATCCATTTGTGCAACATTGACGTTGTCGAGATAATAACTTCCCGAAGTAGGACGATCCAAACAACCAATAATATTCATGGCTGTGGATTTTCCGGAACCACTGGGTCCCATAATTGAACAGTATTCACCCTGTCGCACAATTAGACTGACATCATTAAGTGCTTTGACTTCGGTTTCGCCACTACCATAAATTTTAAATATATTTTCTAAGCGGATAATTGCTGGTCTATCAGTTTTATTATTTATCATTGTGGGAATTAGGATATTTTGAGGTTAGGGATTGGATTTAAAGTTATAAGTTCACATATTTTGACTGGAGGAGTGAATTATTTTGACAAGATTATATGAGTCCAAAGAGGGGTATCTGCAAAACACAAAAACCAGTTTTTCCCCAATTAGCACTTTAGGTTTAACTGAACCGTATTACTTAATAACCCACAACTTGGGTCAATGGTTTTGCATTAAGATCTGCTGAAGAAGAAATTTTTTCAAGACCTGATAATAAGTCTTAATCATCATGTGGGTAGGGAATTGATAAAGTCATCTTTTAAACTATCAAGCACTTCGTAAAGCCACAATCGGGTCAAGTTTAGCCGCGCGACGAGCAGGAACCACACCAAAAAATAAACCAATTCCACCGGACACACCAACGGTAATAGAAATAGTAATAGGGGAAATTCCTGCTTCCAAGGGAGTCAAAGCTGAAACTAAAGTTATACCACCTACACCCAATCCAGTACCAATTAAACCTCCAGCCACAGAAACAATAATAGCTTCAATAATAAATTGCAGTAGGATATCCCTCTGGGTTGCTCCAATTGCTTTGCGCAGTCCAATTTCTTGAGTGCGTTCGGTAACGGAAACCAGCATAATATTCATGATGCCGATACCGCCAACAAATAAAGATATACTTGCGATCGCTGCAAGCATAATTGTTAAAGCACCAGTAACTTGACCGACTGTTTCTAAAGCATCTTTTTGCGAACGAATCGTAAAATCATCTTCACTAACTATGTTATGTCGCAGACGTAGTAAATTTGCAATCTGAAACTCTGCAGCTTCCACACTATCACCATCTTTGGCAGAAGCTACAAGATAATCTAAGGCAATACCATAGGGGGAATTTCTCCCAATAAGTCTATTTGCTGCGGTCGTGATAGGTACTAATGCTGTTTCGTCATAGTCTGCACCCACGCTAGAACCTTTGGGAGTTAATACACCAATGATTTGGAAGCTAACATTTTTGATTTGTAACTGTTTACCAACTGGATTGCTATCACCAAATAACCTTTCTGCCAAGTCTCCACCTAAAACGGTAACTCGATTGCTGCGATCCTGGTCAATTTGGCTGAAAAAACGCCCCTTTTCAATTTCAAATTCTCGGATTTCAGGAAAGCTTGGTGAAGTTCCAATAACATTAACGTTAGTATTTTGATTGCGGTAGGTAACTAACTGTCTGCGATTTAATTCTGGAGCAACTCCAACAACTGTAGGTACTTGAGTGGCGATCGCTTCTGCATCTGCAAGTACTAAAGTTCTAGGAATTTCAAAGGTTATTCGCTGGGTTTCTTGATTACCCGGAATCACAAATAAGACGTTTGGACCAAGAGATTCTAACTCTTTGGTGACAAACTTTTGTCCTCCTTCACCAATTCCAATCATAGCTATGACTGAGGCATTACCAATAACAATACCTAACATAGTCAAAGCACTACGTAACTTATTTGATAGCAGGGTTCTTCCCGCCATTTGGATGCTTTCAAGAAAGTTCATTTATTTTGCTCCTCCCGTGCTTTTTTGATTCTGTACTCTTCGGGAGGACTCAAAAATACTCGTTCCCCTGTTTGCAAACCTTCAAGAATTAGTGTTTCGTTTTGAACTTGCGAACCTATTGTTACTTCACGAAATTGGGGTTTATTGTTTCCATCCGGAACTAAAACTCCATTTCTACCTTTCTCTGTCAGGATTGCTACTGTTGGTATTAATAAAGCATTATTGACTTCATCTCCTAGAAAGGTCAAATCTACATTCATCCCAGAACGCAATTTATCCGTACCAGTTTCAATGGTGACCCTCACCTTAAATAAAGTTACACCTTCTTCTTTGACTGCTTCTGGAGAAATCAAGCGCACGCGACCTTTAAAGACTTCATCAGGATAGGTGTCAGCAACAATTTCTACAGCTTGTCCCGTTCTAATTCTGCCGATATCAGCTTCAGTCACATCGGCTAAAATTTCTAATCCTTGGGCTAGAGCAACAATAGAACTAGAAGTTGCTGAAGCACTAGTCGAAGCTGAAGTATCTGGAGTAACAAACGCACCTGCATCTGTATACTTCTGAGTAATAACCCCAGAAAAAGGTGCACGAATAATTGTATTTTCTAAATTAACCTGTTCCGTTTTTAACTGAGCTTCAGATGCCGCCACAGCAGCACGTCTTTGAGCTATTTCTTCTGGGCGAGAACCTTTTTCTAACAACTTAAGTGCTTCACGAGCTTCTGCAACAGATGCTTCTAAACGAGCAATTTCTTCCGAACGAGTACCACTTTCTAGCAAAGCCAGCCTTTTCTCTGCTTCTTGTAAATTAGCTTTAGCTGTATTATCTTCACTAATGTATTGATCCAATGTATCTCTTTGTACTGCGCCTTCCTTGTGTAATGCTCTGTAACGGCGCAGTCGCTCGCTACTTAAATCAACTCTAGCTTTTACTGATGCCACTTGGGCTTTGGCTTGAGCAATTTCTTGGGGACGATTTCCTACTTTAGCTGCTGTTAAACGTGCTTCAGCTTGTCTTAATCGAGCTCTGGCTTGGGAAATTTCTTGGGGACGACTACCATTAATAGCCTGTTCCAATTGTGCTTTAGATTGTCCCAAATTAGCACGAGCTTGTAAAATTCTTGCTTGTACATCTGCACTATCCATCCTGGCAATAATTTGCCCTTTCTTCACTCGAACGCCTTGTTCTACATATAAACTTGTCAGAGTACCTTGATTTTTTGGACTCAGGTTGACGCTTTTTATTGGTACAGCCCTACCACTTGCCTCAATCCGCAAAGTAACATTTTTCGCAGTAACAGGAACAGTTAGTTGAGTAATATTTTCTTTGCGATTGCCACGACTTACAATAGTGTAGGCTGTTGTTGACCCAATAATTAAGGTTACGCTGATAATTCCACCTATCAACCAACGTAATGGGTATTTAATTTTGCCAATCAAGGGAACTTCTATGGGTGTAGCCATAATAGCAACTTTGTAATAATGCCTTGTTAAATAATTTCTACATTTGAGAAATATGACTTTCCCAATTTTTGTTTTTCGAGTAAATAATTTGTTTTACTTTTTTATGTTAACTTTTAAAGCTCTGATTGTTTTTTGCCCTGCCAATCATTCTTCCTACTGAAGAATTAAAATATACTTATTTTTGCTCTGTATCAGTTAATTATTCTTCCCTTGTGATGTTTTTCCTACTTCTGCCTATTGATTGCAGATAGATATTGAAATTTTGACATTATTGCCCGTAAATTGAATAAAACTGCTATATTATTGGCTGAAATTTAAATGCAAATAAAAAGTATAAAAACCAACTAAAAATCATTCATCGTGTTAATAAAGTAAAAAATACCTTTGAACGTTATTTGAGATTTATTTTCTTCAAATTCTTCAAGTAATTTGAATTTACAAGTAATATTTCTGTTTTTGAGGCGACTCGGTTGTTAAATTGGATATGAGACAGTTAGTTTTTATTTATTCCGTGTTAATTGTTACTGCGTAAATGTAGTTTCTGTCAGGATCTAATTAATAACTATCTGTAAATTAATTGTTGTAACAATGGAACAAACCTGATATAGATGACCGTAAAAATGTCCTTTGACTCTCTCCATAAATCGTTTAACCTATCTGAAAGATTATTTAATGTCTGGCAGCGACGCGGTAATGTGCCAAAAAGGATAGCTTTAGTTTCTGTAATGATAGGTTGTAGTTTCTGTGGTGGGGTAATTCCAAGTGCGAATGCCCAAGCACTAGTACCTCATACGCTCCAACTTGATCGCAACAAATTAGAACAGCAAGGCTTAAGCTTAGCACAGGAAGCTGCTCAAATAGCACAGTTTCAGCCATCACCTGACATGATTCAGCAAATGGCTTTACCAAGGGCAAAGCTTGCATCTCAACTAGCCCCGAAAAATGATAAAGTTTGGTTTCTATTGGGTGGCTTATATTTACAAACTAAAAGCTTTGATAATGCAGCATCAGCCTTGGGAAGAGCAAAAACTCTCAACCCTAAAAATGGAGACATTCTTTTTGCTTTAGGTTCGGTTTATTTTCAGCAGGAAAAATATCAAAAGGCAGTTGTTTATTACCAAAGTGGTTTAAAATTGAAACCTAAAGATCCGGAAGGGTGGTTTGATTTGGCAAATGCAAATTATATGCTAGGCAAGCATCCGGAAGCTATTTCCCAGTACGAAAAAGCAATATCCCACAATAAAAAATTCTGGCCCGCAATAAATAATATTGGTTTAATTTTGTACGAACAGGGTGATGTTTCTGGGGCAATGAATAAGTGGAAAGAAGCCATTAATAAAGCAGAAGAAACCAAACAACCAACTGCAGAACCTCAATTGGCACTAGCCGTTGCACTTTATGCTAGAGGTGACCGACAAAAAAGTATCGCAATTGGAGAAAAAGCACTCCGCACAGATGGACGTTATGCTCAACTGGACTTTCTCAAACAAAATCTCTGGGGTCAACGTCTTTTGTTAGATACCGAGCAGTTCTTGCAGCTTCCTCAAATTCAGGCAACTCTCCAGCGCAATCGTAATTTACCACGGCCCAGATAAAATTTATTGCCACTGGCTTATTGCCACCTGCCATTAGTCAGGAACATCATATCTATCCAGACAACATTTGCACCAAGAATTCACATCTAGCATTCACACATTTCTGTCAAGTCATTCCAGTTCTAGAATATTATGAGGGGCAAGTAGAAAACTTGCCCCTAAATTGTCTTTTATTAGCACCTATATGGAGTTAAGCCTGAAACTAACATTTTTTGCGATCTTAGAGCAAAAACCTTGCATATCTCATACGAGGAAAAGTATATGTGTATTACTTGCTCAAAGGCTTTACTTGGTAGTACATATACATTAATCTACTAAAAAATTCACTCGACATAGTTGACGAGCAATTGTTAGTGACATAGGTTGTTAAATTAAGGACAAAGAATGCAAAAGTTCTAGAATTTCTGGAAGCCTTATCGAGGTCAAGGGTAGAATTTCTTCAATAATGAAGATAATGTATTTCTTTAACCGCTGTTTTTCTCAGGTAGCAGCGCCACAATTTGCTCGACAAATTGTTGATGATCGACAATTGGCTTCGAGATATAACTGTCTGCGCCACTTTGCTTGAGAAAATTTTCGCGATCGCCTTCCATTGCGTGGGCTGTCACCAAGATTACTGGCAAAGAAGCCGTTTGAGGATCGGATTTTAACATCTGTGTAATTTTAATCCCATCAACAGACTGACCTTGATAAACGCTTCTAGATAGGGAAACATCCATTAAAATTATGTCTGCTTCTCCTGCTTGAGCAATTCTGATGACTTCATCCACATTTTCAGTGTGTTTAACATCCAGACCACCGCGTTTTGTCAAAATTTTCGAAAAAACGCGAGCATTAATTAGATCGTCTTCGACAATTAAAACTGTTCTCATGAGCACTTAATTTTTTATACCCAATCTTAATCTTAAAAGTACATGCGGACATGAGGGTAAATACCACTTAGTCCAATTTCATATTATGTACGTGCCTCTTTTTAATAATCAATCTAGTAGGACTCGATCAAGGATAAAATTACTGATTTTTATTTTGAAAGCATCAATATTTTGTAATCAACGCCACTTCATCCGCTATGCTGTGGTTTATGCTGTGGTTGCTGCTATGTTAATTTATCGCGATTGTTGTGTAGTTAAATTTCAGGTTAAAAGCTCATGGCAAAACAATTAAACCTTCTCTCACCGGGACAGGTGATCGTCACAGCCCTGCACACCGAGATGCAACAATCGTATCTCGAGTATGCCATGAGTGTGATTGTGGGGCGAGCACTACCGGATGTGCGTGATGGCTTAAAGCCAGTTCACAGGAGAATTTTGTATGCAATGCACGAATTGGGACTGACACCAGATCGCCCTTATCGTAAATGTGCTCGTGTAGTGGGGGATGTCTTGGGTAAATACCATCCCCACGGCGATCAGGCTGTGTATGATGCCTTAGTCAGGCTAGTACAAGATTTTTCCAGTCGCTATCCTTTGCTGGCCGGACATGGTAATTTTGGTAGTGTGGACAACGATCCACCGGCTGCAATGCGTTATACAGAAACTCGCCTTGCACCTGTGAGCCATGAAGGAATGCTTTCGGAAATAGGGGAAGAAACAGTAGAGTTTATCCCTAATTTTGATAATTCCCAAGCAGAACCAACGGTATTACCAGCACAGTTACCTTTTTTGTTACTTAATGGTTGTGCTGGGATTGCTGTTGGGATGGCAACAAATATTCCACCGCATAATCTCAATGAAGTTGTAGATGGATTAATTGCCTTAATTGATAATCCTAATCTATCTGACGATAAATTATTTGAGTTGATTCCAGGACCAGATTTTCCCACCGGTGGGGAAATTGTTGGAAAATCAGGAATTCACGAAGCTTACAAAAGTGGTAGAGGGAGTATTTTACTGCGGGGAGTAGCCCAAATTGAGGAAATACCAGGCGGACGCGGAAGCAAACGTCGAACAGCAATTGTAATTACTGAATTACCTTACCAAGTAAATAAAGCCGGTTGGATTGAAAAAGTTGCTGATTTTGTCAACCACGGTCGGCTACAGGGTATTGCTGATATTCGTGATGAAAGCGATCGCGAAGGAATGCGAGTGGTAGTAGAATTAAAGCGGGATGCAAACCCCCATGAAGTTCTCCAACGTTTGTACCAATTAACCGCATTACAAGGTAATTTTGGAGTTACACTTTTGGCTTTGGTAGAAGGTCAGCCCCGACAATTATCTCTTCGACAAGTTTTACAGGAGTTTCTTAATTTTCGAGAGCATACTCTTAACCGCCGCTATACCCACGAACTGCAGAAAAAACAAGGTCGGTTACATTTAGTATCTGGCTTACTCAAAGCTTTGGTAAATATTGATTTAGTTATAGAAGTTTTGAGATCAGCTGCTGATGGTAGTACAGCAAAAATGACTCTTGCGAACGAACTAGATTTAACTCAAGAACAAGCCGATGCTATTTTGGCAATGCCATTGCGACGCTTAACAAATTTGGAACAACAGAACTTACAACAGGAGTCAGAAGAGTTAGAAGCACAGATAAATACATTACAAAAATTACTTAACGACCGTCGGGAACTTCTTAAGGCGCTCAAAAAAGATTTACGTTCTCTCAAACGCAAATATAGTGACTCCCGTCGTACTAAGATAATAGAAAGCTATAAGCCCAATTCTCCTCAAGGGGCAAGTAAACAAAAAAACTTCAGGGGACAAACTTCATCACTGCAAGTACCACCCCAAGAAGTAAGATTGGAATTTAGCCAAAGGGGATATGTGCGACGCCTTCAGAACACAGGGAAGAAGTCAAAGGCTGAAAGTGTGATGCCTGATAACGACTTTGTAGTCCAAAGTATGATCGCCAATACCCAAGAAGATTTACTCGTTATTACTAGTGGAGGTAAAGTATATCCGATTACAGTAGGGGATATTCCTCGTAGTAATGGAAGATCGGCAAGGGGAACTCCTTTAATAACTTTACTTAGCCCAAGTGCACAAAGTAATCAAGAAAACATTATCAATCGCTTTATTCTACCGGAAAACCCGGAAAATAGTGAAATAATTCTTGTCACCAGACAGGGCAGAATCAAACGTCTTTCGGTTGCCGAAATGTCTAACCTTACCCGTCGCGGTGTCACCATCATTAAACTCAAGGATGACGACGAATTGCTATGCGCCCAATTTATTAATGCAGGGGAACAATTAATTTTGGCTAGCTCTGGTGGAAGATTGCTGCGCTTTGAAGTTAATGATGAAGAAGTATCGGTGATGGGGCGTACTGCTATGGGTTTGCAGGGTATGCGTTTGGGCAAACAACAAAAATTAATTGCTTGTATCAAATTAATTGCAAATCAAAACTTACTGCTGGTAACGCAACAAGGGTATGCAAAGTGCATTAACCTCAGTAAAGTGAAATTGGCTCATCGAGGTGATTTGGGTGCCCAATCCCTGAAGTTTGCAATTAAAACAGATAATTTGGCTGGTGTTGTTCAAACAAATAATGATACTGAAATCGGTCTAGTAACCAACCATCAACGTCTAGTCAGATTATCCGTTGAAAATATTCCTCTGTCTAGAAAAGATGATAAAGGAAAAATGAGCGTGCAACTCAACCGTGATGAACAAGTGATTACGGCAATCCCAATCACAACTACTAAAAGTTAAATTAACCCCCGTTTCATTAACAACGGGGGTTAATTACTCCTATCCCGACGGAAAATTACCTAATTGAGTAAGATGGGAAAATATGGCGGGTATGGGAATAAAAGGAGAATTTTCATAGGCAATCTTAGAGTTGTAGGGGAGTAACAATTCTAATGACTGTAATAGGATACGGAAATTGATTTTATATGCCCCTCCTTATATGTTGGTGGGGATTATTTTAAGCATTGCTGAGATATGAATTGCATTCTTTGCACAATTAAGAACCTTGTGGAGACGCGATATTATGACCTTAGGATCACACAGTACCTAGAGCCTGCGGCGTCGGCGTAAGCCTTGTGCATTCGTAGTTAGACGCGTCCAAACCGGTACGCTAACCGCTAGGCGTTAACGCGTCTCTACAGCCACTATCAATACTTTTATTCAGCAATGTCTTATTTTAGATACGTATATTTTCACAGTTATTCTTCAAATAGTAGTATTCAAAACTGACCAGTATGAGTCAGTACATTATCTTTTAATTAAAAAACCTAAACAATTTACAACAATCTTGAAAGAAAGCTAGTGCAAACGAGCTTCGATTGGCTCTATCCAAAGGATGATACTTATTCAAAAATCACCAAATAATATATATGTCAATGTTGAGTAATAAAAATATAAATTTAAATGGCATATTAGATGTCGAATGTTATAAAATTTAACTTAAGTAATCAAAACTTTACTTAATTTAATTAACTTTGGAGATCTAGTTATGACAGATTCAACTAAAACTGTTGCCCCCGTAGCAGAAGAACGTAATGCTTGGCGTTGGGGCTTTACTCCCCAAGCAGAAATCTGGAATGGTCGTTTAGCAATGATTGGTTTTGTGGCAGCTGCTCTAATTGAAGTATTTTCCGGACAGGGGTTTTTACACTTCTGGGGTATCCTGTAAATTTTCTGGTAATAATGTTTGTTACATTAACTGTTACGTAAATAAAAAAAAACTGGGAGTCTTTAGCACTTCCAGTTTTTTCATTTTGATAAGTAAACTATATATAGGCGCAACTTGCTGCGCCTGAACATAATATTTTTTAGCGAATATACTCCTTGAGAACGCTATTACGATTTGGATGGCGTAATTTACGCAGTGCTTTTGCCTCAATTTGACGAATGCGTTCGCGGGTGACATTAAAAATTTGTCCAATTTCTTCGAGAGTCTTCATCCGACCGTCATCTAAGCCATAACGTAGTCTAAGAACATCTCGTTCGCGAGGACTGAGACTATCAAGTACCTTTTCTAAATCTTCTCTAAGAAGATTTTTTGACACCTGATCTTCTGGTGTTTCACCGTCAGACTCAATGAAGTCACCTAAGCGAGAATCTTCTTCTTTACCAATTGGTGTTTCTAGAGATATGGGTAACTGGGCTGACTTGGCAATAAAGCGCAACTTTTCAATGGTCATTTCCATTCTGGTTGCAATTTCTTCCTCGGTAGGTTTACGTCCCATTTCTTGAGAAAGAAGCTTAGTTGTCTTTTTAATTCTAGAAATAGTTTCGTAAAGGTGGACTGGAAGACGAATTGTACGCGATTGATCCGCGATCGCTCTTGTTATCGCCTGACGAATCCACCATGTTGCGTAGGTAGAAAATTTATAACCCTTTTCATGATCAAATTTCTCAGCAGCACGAATTAAACCAAGACTACCTTCCTGAATTAAATCCTGGAAAGATAAGCCACGGTTCATATATTTCTTGGCAATTGAAACTACAAGGCGTAAGTTGGATTGCACCATCTTATCTTTTGCCCTGCGACCAATATGAAGGCGATAACGAAATTGTGGTAAAGGTATCTGCACAGCTTGTGCCCACTCGCTATCTTGAGGTTCGCGGTCTAACTGTTGTGAAAGTTTTTCGCGAACTCTTTCCATTTCCAGCAAATCAGCAATTTTTCTTGCTAATTCGATCTCTTCATCCGCTCGTAATAAGCGAATGCGACCTATCTCTTGTAAGTAAAGACGAATCGAATCCTCGGTATAATGCTTTTTCTTTGTTTGCGAACGGCGACGCGATTTTGCGGCTTTTCCAGACTTAGCGTCCTCTTCAGACTGAGGGCCTAAAAATTCTTCCTCGTCGCCTTCCTCGCCGATCAGCAAATCATCCTCTTCAGCGACTAAAAGTTCATCCAATCCAATTTCCGCTCGTTCGATCATTTCCAGATCAGGCTGATAAATGTTTTCGAGTACGTTGTTAGCCTGGTTCATGCCGCGTTCCTCATGCTCCTTGCAGAATCAATTACTCAATTTGTGTTTACTGCTCTTATTAACTGAGCTATTTGCCTTCTTAATTTCGAAGGCTATCTTAACGATTAACCTAAATTAATTCTTAGGATTTATGGCTCCAGAGATTGCGCAAAAAAATAATTGTGTGGCGCAATCAATTTTGAAAAGAAGCTTTATCCCAGTATTAAGGTAGATACGATTTATGCTGTTTGACAACACCTGTTTTTAACTAAGTTGGTCAAAAAAAAGACTCATCTTGATTAAAAATTTACTGTTTCATACAAACCAATATGGTTTTTGGCAGTTTTTCTGTAAAGACTGTTCCGATTGTAGCTTGTTTCACTGAAATTGCACTTTCTTTTTGTATGATATCCGTAAAGTAATTAAGTAAGGTAAAGTAACTGTAGTAAAAAGATAAAGATATGAGCATTGGATATAGCCACGAGCTTTAATCTTTTTTACTTGTTTGTTTCCTAAAGTGCAGTAAAAACTTCTTTATTTTCAAGCAATTTTTCGTCTCAGTCATTACAGTCTTCTAAATAAAGAAGAAAAATGGGAACTACCTAGATATAAAGCATTTTATATCAGGTTTATAAAATAAATTTTAACTATTCCATATTCGTACATACTTTATAAATTCCCCATCTTTTGTAGTTAGGTTTACCATATAACGAGAGTTTTTTTTGAGCAGATACATACTACAGACAAGTAGATTATGGTAAATTTATTTACCAGTTTTTGCTCTAACTTATCCATATATTTCTGAGCTTTAAACAGCAACAGTATCTTGCTTTGAATCGCATTATTGTAATAAAGGCAAACTTCCTCACGGTAAAATAACGATTTGGTGTTGTCATAACTGAACTACTGTATAAAGACCTATTTAGGTTTTATCAATTCAGTCATATTCACACGTTAGCGCATTCTTGAAAATTCAACCTTATGAAACTTGACAAAGTTTTATCACTGTATACACAGATATTTTAATCAATCCGAATTAATTTGGCACTTAAGATTCCCGATATTAACCTAATTTTGGTAAAACTGCATAGCAAATTAATACCTGCATCATAATATTTTTGTGTTTGTGATTACCTGTTTATCTAATTCTAAAGTAAACTACTCTCATAATGTTAATCCAATATACTTACGTATATAACTACGTACATGGGTCATTCTGAATGACTCTAGAATATTTGCAATGAACTATGAGCGTATTTGATTTTAAATGAAAAGTTACGAAACAGACAATTAGACAGCACAAACATTTCCCACAACATCTTTGTTTTGCAAAGTTATACTAGGAATACTATTAATCCAGTTTTGTTAGGATCGAATTTATATTTTGCACGCACAGTATGTATTATCTAATACATTGCCTGGGTGAGCATGTATTTACTGGGGAGTGCACTCGCGACTCAATGGCAAATTTCCACTAAACTTGGCTTAAAAATCTCACTCAGGAAATTTTTCAGTTTCATCGAGAATGCTAATTGTAGGTCAAAACAAAATATCTAACCTCAATTACTATTTGAATCTATTGTGATCTATCTTAGGGATACTAAGAGGACAGGAAGCTTGATTTACTACAATTTCGGAATAAGTATTTGATTTTCTGATTTAATTGTCATGAATTTACAGGTTTAGAGCAGGATTAGCTTTCAAATAATCAATATCTTATTTCATATAAACCGAATAACCGATTATTGTTGATATTTGTTATTTTTTAGGACAGTTACCTATTTATTGTACCGAAGCTACAGCACTACCTATATAGGTTAGGACATTGTTGAAAGCTGAAATCTGTGAGCAGTAAACTTTTTGGTCACCTTATTAAGTATCTATTTTAATTTATAAAATATACTTAACCCTAAAAAGCTTAAAAACCAAGTAGGTAAAATTTTTAATGAAAATATAGCGGTTTTCATTTGAATCAAATACATTTTCTAATTCCCAAATGTAGAGACGTAAAATTTTACGTCTCTACGAGGTGTACTACACTCAACCGAAAACCGCTATAATAAGCAAAACCTACCCACATTAACAATCTTTGGATAGGTTTAAATAAAAATACAACTATTTAATTTTTTCCGAACTAAATATCTAGTTCAACAAGGTTGAGTTGACAGCCGTATGTTTCAATAAATTCCCGTCGAGGCGCGACGCGATCGCCCATCAAAATAGTAAAAATACGATCTGCTTCAGCTGCATCTTCAATTTCAACTTGTTTCAAAGTTCTACTTTCAGGATTCATGGTTGTATCCCAAAGCTGGGCGGGCATCATTTCACCCAAGCCTTTGAAGCGTTGAATATTGTAATTAGCGTTAGCTGGAAACTGACTAATAATTCTTTCTTTTTCACGTTCATCATAGCAATAGTAATGATTGCGTCCTCGTTCTAACTTATATAGAGGGGGACAAGCAATGTAAATATAACCTTGCTCGATCAGGGCTTTTTGATAGCGATAGAAGAAAGTTAATAACAAAGTACGGATATGTGCGCCATCCACGTCAGCATCAGTCATGATAACTATTCGATGATAACGGAGCTGGGAAACATCAAATTCTTCTCCCTTAACACCCAAGCCTAAAGCAGCAATTAACGATTGAATTTCGTTATTTTTATAAATTTTGGAGTCATCTGTTTTCTCGATATTGAGAATTTTACCTCGAAGTGGCAAAATTGCTTGAAAACGTCTGTCTCTACCTTGTTTTGCACTTCCACCCGCAGAATCACCCTCTACTAAAAAGATTTCTGATTCCTTGGGGTCACGAGAAGAACAATCTGCAAGCTTACCGGGTAAAGGTGAAGACTCCAATACAGATTTGCGTCGTACTAATTCCCGTGCATGACGGGCGGCTTCTGCAGCTTTGAACGCCTGAATAGCTTTATCTAGAATTAAATCAACAACACTGGGGTGAAATTCTAAATATTCAGTGAGAACTTCTCCCACCAAAGAATCAACAATTCCCCTAACTTCAGTATTACCAAGTTTAGTTTTGGTTTGTCCTTCAAATTCCGGCTCGGGCACTTTGACAGAAATCACACCGGTTAACCCTTCACGGACATGTTCGCCACTTAGATTAGAGTCACCATCTTTAAGTTTGTTTTTCTTGCGGGCAATTGTATTTAAAGTTCGGGTAAGAACAGCCTTTAAACCTTCAAGGTGAGTACCGCCGTCCACAGTACGAATATTATTCGCAAAGCCCAAAATATTATCACTGTAGGCATCAGTACACCATTGCAATGCAACCTCTACCTGGACATTATTACGTTCTCCCTGAACAAAAATAATCTCCTCATGCAGTGGCTGTTTATCGCGGTTGATGTAGGCGATATATTCGCGAATACCGCCTTTGTATTCGTAGCTTTCAACCTTTGGTGCGTCGGTTTTTAGTAATTCTAAACGATTATCAGTAAAAGTTATTTTGACGCCTGCATTCAGATATGCTAATTCCCTCAGGCGACTGGCTAAAGTAATGTAATCAAATTCTGTGGTATGAGTAAATATCTGTTCGTCAGGCTTAAAATTGACTCTTGTACCATGACGTGATTGTTTGTCCGGTTGAACTTGTAATTCATTTGTTGGTACACCACGTTCATAAAGTTGAGTATGAACTTTTTTGTCCCGCCAAACCGTAACTTTTACCCATTCCGAGAGGGCATTGACCACAGATACGCCAACCCCATGTAATCCTCCCGAAACCTTATATCCACCACCGCCAAACTTACCTCCGGCGTGCAGAACAGTTAATACAGTCTCCAAAGCTGACTTTCCTGTTTGCGGGTGGACATCTGTAGGAATACCTCTACCGTCATCTGTCACAGTAACAGAACCATCGACGTTCAGATCCACCTCCACGTGGGTACAGTAACCTGCCAAAGCCTCATCGATTGAGTTATCGACCACTTCATAAACTAAGTGATGGAGTCCCTTTGGTCCTGTGCTACCGATATACATCCCCGGTCGTTTGCGGACGGGTTCCAGACCTTCCAGAACTTGAATCTGATCGGCACTGTAACTGCTCGTCATGAAAATTCTCCTGATTTGTGGGGTTGAAGTCGCCGCTGGGGCAAACAAGTTAAAAATACTCCCGAATTCTAGCACAAAAGCCTTGATGGCGAATTTAGACCTTTTTGGGAAGAATTTTTTTTAGGGGATGTACCCACCTTAAAAGACCTTATATCAACAGTCATATCTAAAAAATAATAAAAATAATCAACATTTTTTTGATGTGACTGCTGAGTGTTACTAGAATATGTTGAATTGTGAGAATATCAATAACCATATTTGAATTGGAAATAATTCATAATTCTTAACTAATTTTTCATACTTACGTAATTGTTTACTACTTGATTCTTTAACAGATTGCTAATGACTAAATTGATTGTGATTTGTGGTGCAACTGCAACTGGAAAATCTGGGTTAGCATTGGCTTTAGCAATGAGGCTGGGTACGGTCATTTTGAGTGCTGATTCGCGTCAGGTTTATCGAGAATTTGATATTGGGACAGCAAAGCCAACACCTCTACAACAAAAATTAGTGCCCCATTATCTGGTGAATATTTGTGACCCAATAGAAACTATGACGGTTGCAGATTTTCAGTTGTCAGCACAATCTTTAATATTAGGGCAAGAGAATCAACCTACAGTAAAAGAAACAAAAAAATATGCTAGTTCTTCACCATTATTTTTGGTTGGTGGTACTGGATTGTACATCAAATCAATCGTTCGTGGAATGAAGATTCCTAGAGTTGCACCTCATCCGGAATTGCGATCGCAGTTGTACGATATTCCTCAATATCAACTTTATGGAATTTTAGAACAAGTTGACGACTCAGCTGCCAAAAAAATCCACCCAAATGATTCAGTACGTACAATCAGAGCTTTAGAAGTATTTTATGTAACAGGTAAGCCAATATCACAACAGCAGGGAGAAAATCCACCAAGTTACCCGATTTTACAAATTGGTCTGGATTGTGATTTAGATTATCTTACCAGTCGCATTGCTCAGCGTACCGAAAAAATGATTGCAGACGGGTTGGTTCGAGAGGTAGAAAATCTTTGCTACAAATACGGCACCGATTTACCTTTGTTGAACACCTTAGGATACCAGGAAATCAAACAATATTTAGCTGGAGATATCTCTCTCGACTCAGCCCAAGAATTAACTGTTTTGCATACTAGACAATTTGCGAAGCGACAACGGACTTGGTTTCGTAAAGTACCTGACATTAAATGGTTTGACGTTCAAAGTTCAGATTTACAAGAACAAGTTTGGCTCACTGTCCAGGAATTTTTGGAAAATTCAGTTCGAGAATGAGTAAAGTTGCGGGAATATGCAAAATCTTATATTGTTTTTATACAAAATTATTTTTTCAATTAGTAATTATAAACTACCCATTACGAATAGTCATGAAACAAGTAAAATAATGAAAATTATATTATTTATATCTGTAAGTATAAATTTTTTATTTATCTTGATAATCAGTTTGATAATAATTAGAAAAGGTGGAATTGAATTTATTAATTCTCAGTTCCAAAAATATCAAAAAAATCATAATGAAATTGTGTATACACCTTACTATACTCACAAAAAAAGCCAATATGAAAAGTTACCTAAATCTGAATTGGATATTATTTTTCTGGGAGATAGTTTAACCGATGAAGGTGAATGGATAGAATTACTAGATAACGTTAATATTAGAAATCGTGGTATATCGGGAGATACAACTAATAGAATTTTAGACCGTCTCGATACTATTGTTATGGGCAAACCAAATCAGATATTTTTGACCATCGGGATTAATGATTTTATTAATGAGAGTCGTTCTTCAGATTATATATTAGAAAAATATAAGGAAATTTTATCTCACATTCGTACACAAACTCCTAAAACAAAAGTAATCGTTCAAAGTGTTTTGCCTGTAAACAACCAAATATTAGGTTATTGGTACAGTAATCAAAATATAATCGGATTTAATTCTAAATTAGAAAAACTAGCTCAAGAATTCAACTATCAATATATAAATGTTTTTCCTAAATTATCTGACTCGCAAAATCAGTTATATGCAAAATATACTAATGATGGATTGCATTTAAATGGCGATGCTTATTTGGTTTGGAGAGATGCAGTTAAAGAATATTTATCTACAGATCCAAGATAAAGATTTGGAAGGTGAATTATTCAATGAAAATTTATTTTTGACAAAATTGCAACTTGGGACTACAAAGCCAATAATTTAATTTATGAATTAGATTACAAACCATATGGTGGGGATAGGAAAAATAATTGTTTTTTGCCTAAAACACAGAACACACTAGATAAGGGATCAATCCCTCACTACAAACTGCCAGTAATGTCACAATTATAATATCTGTGCTAATCCTTACTCCTCACCGGAAATCATGCTGACCCAGGACAAAAAACAACGTAATTGGAAACCTATTATTAAAGAATTTGAAGCTGTTCTTGGTAAAAAAGGTGTAATCAAACGCCGCGAAGAATTAATTACCTATGAATGTGATGGTTTAAGCAGCTATCGTCAACGTCCAGATGTAGCAGTGTTACCCAGAACTACAGAAGAAGTTGCAGCTGTAGTAAAAATATGTAACAAGTACTCTGTTCCTTTCATTGCTCGGGGTTCCGGTACTGGTTTATCTGGTGGTGCTTTACCCATTGAAAATTGCGTGTTGATTGTGACTTCTTTGATGCGACAAATCTTGAATATCGATTTAGATAATCAAAGGGTTGTGGTACAACCAGGAGTCATTAACAATTGGGTAACCCAAGCAGTAAGTGGTGCTGGTTTTTATTATGCTCCCGATCCTTCCAGTCAAATTATTTGCTCTATTGGGGGTAACGTTGCAGAAAACTCCGGTGGAGTGCATTGTCTGAAATATGGTGTGACTACCAATCACGTTTTGGAATTAAAAGTTGTTACTCCCACAGGAGAAATTGTGAATTTGGGGGGACAAGTCCCTGAAACCCCAGGATATGACCTCACAGGTGTATTTGTCGGTTCGGAAGGTACATTGGGTATTGCGACGGAAATTACATTACGAATTCTCAAAACCCCCGAGTCGATTTGCGTATTGCTAGCTGATTTTACCAGTGTAGAAGCTGCTGGTGCTGCTGTTTCTGATATTATCAGTGCTGGGATTATTCCTGGGGGTATGGAAATGATGGATAACATGAGCATCAATGCAGTAGAAGATGTTACTGCATTAAATGTATATCCCCGGGATGCTGTAGCAATTTTGTTAGTAGAAATTGACGGTTTAGAAGTCGAAGTGAAAGTCAATAAACAGCGTGTTATTGATATTTGTAAGCAGAATGGAGCACGAAATGTCACCAGTGCTAGCGACCCAGAACAACGCCTCAAATTATGGAAGGGGCGCAAAGCTGCTTTTGCTGCTGCAGGTCATTTAAGTCCAGATTATTACGTACAAGATGGTGTAATTCCCCGAACTCAATTACCGTACGTATTAAAAGAAATTGAGTCGCTAAGTGAAAAATCTGGTTACAAAATTGCTAATGTTTTTCATGCGGGAGATGGTAATTTACACCCATTAATTCTTTACGATAATTCCGTGGAAGGTGCGTTGGAAAAAGTTGAAGAAGTAGGGGGAGAAATCCTCAAACTTTGTGTAAAAGTAGGTGGTAGTATTTCTGGTGAACATGGAATTGGGGCTGACAAGCGTTGTTATATGCCCAATATGTTTACTAAAGCCGACTTAGATACAATGCAATTTGTCAGGGAAGTATTTAACCCCAAAGGTTTAGCTAATCCTGAAAAAATATTTCCTACACCTCGTACTTGTGGCGAAGCTGCAAGAACTGTTACCGAAAATAATCAAAAGTTTATCGGAGTAGACAGATATTAAATTAATCCGATCTAATCAAGTACAACTAACACAAAATTATGATAATAAGTGGTAGTAAGATAATATCTTATTACCACATTATTTTTTATATATACAAGTACAAAATTCAAAACATAATTTATCTAGTATATATCAATAAGATCCCCAAACAAAGAGTTACGTCACTAATGAAAAATTTAGTTACAAAAATAGAATATTGCCTCCAACAAATAACTAAAATTTTAAATATTTACTTTGAATGTAGGTATATTCGGACATAAATTAATGTTCTGATACCAGCTAATATTTGTCTAAAACAATACCAATATTAATGTTTTATATTGAATTTATTGTTGTTCAAATTTCAATAATAAATTATAAAAAATAAATTAAAAATGAATTATTCTGTCCGTCGTTTGTTTAATTTTCTCATTTGTTTGGGATTAGTATTTAGTTTGATAATATTTTCTTTATTATCTCTACCTTTAGCTTCTCAAGATGTTATCCCTCCGAAAAAAAATGAAATCAGGGGAGTATGGTTAACCAACGTTGCTAGTGGAGTTTTGTATGTTCCATGGGGTATAAATCGCGCATTAAACCAACTAGAAACAGTTAAATTTAATACTGTCTATCCTGTAGTTTGGAATCGTGGGTACACTTTTTATAATAGTAAACTTGCCAAACAAGTAACGGGAAGAACGGCAGAACCTTTACTAAGGTTATTACATTTTGGTCAAGATGTTTTACAGCAAATAATTACATTAGGTAATCAAAAAAAATTACGCGTAATTCCATGGTTTGAATATGGTTTTATGACACCTTCCAATTCTTCCTTAGCTAGATTTTATCCCCACTGGCTAACCATAGAAAATTCTGGTGAAAAAACAATACTTCACGGTCCACAAGAGCTTATTAAAATTTCATCTGGAGATTTTAGAATCAGGCAATTTGTACGTAGGTTTTTTCGTCAAGAAGCATGGTTAAATCCACTACATCCCGAGGTGCAATCCTTTATTAAAGGACTAATTTTGGAGGTTGTGCAAAACTATGACGTAGATGGCATTCAATTAGACGATCATTTTGGAATGCCTGTTACATTTGGTTATGATGAATTCACTATTAAACTGTATCAAAAAGAGCATCAAGGTAAAAGTCCTCCAAATAATCCTTCAAATCCAGAATGGATGCGTTGGCGTGCGGATAAAATAACTGCTTTTATGGCAGAAATAGCTAAAGATGTTAGATCTATCAAACCGAATATAGTTATTTCTTTATCTCCTAATTCAAAGTATTTTGCTTATAAAAACTATCTACAAGATTGGGAAACCTGGGTAAATAAAGGTTTAATAGACGAGTTAGTAATACAGGTATATCGCCATAATAAAACGGATTTTATGACTGAACTTAAGCAACCAGCTTTAAAATCAGCAATTCAAAAAATTCCTGTTGGAGTGGGGATATTTACCGGGAACCCTCAAACTCCTATTGAAATCAAACAAATTCGAGAGCAGGTAGAGATTGTTCGTCAAACTAAATTTAACGGAGTGTCATTTTTTTATTGGGAAACTTTATGGGGTTATATGACACCTGAACCCCCTAAGCAGCGACGAAAGAATTTTTTGGAGCTTTTTTCTCAATAAAAGTGATTTGGGGATTGCTAATCTCGTAGTTTTTAGTTCGTAATTCGTAATTTTTAATTGATTAATGATAAATTACAAGAAAATAACAAAATGCAATTAATTTTATTTATACTTTTATGGACTGCACTGACAGGAGGTAGTTTTTGTTTAAGTTTGATGCTGGTTGAAATTGGTTATCGACAAGATATAGAAATCTTAGGAGCAGTTCTCGGAGGCTTGATTATTGCTTTAGCACAAGCACTGATATTTCGTAGAAGTATATTATTTGCTAGTTTATGGATTTTATCTTCATTTGTTGCCTGGGGAATAATTTCTGTAACAGGTATTGGTGCTTTAGGATGGTTCGTTATTAACACTTCAAATATACACTCAAGAATAATTTATGGCTTAATCCTCGGTGCTTTAGGAGGCTTAGGTGTTGGAACTGTACAATGGTTATTAATTCGCCAATACTTACCTTCTGCTTGGCGATGGGTACTGGTTTCCTGTATATGTTGGGCTATAGGATTCGCTACGGGTTCTAGCTTAGGCTTAATCTTGTATCGTTTTACTCAGCTATTTATAAGTGAAGTAATTGGTTTAGCACTGACTTGGATGATAGTCGGTGCTTTAAGTGCAATTGAAATCTACAGATGGGTAAACTCGAAAAGTATTTTTAATTCAAATTAAGCTTTTCTATATTCAGAGCGAGCTAATTTTGAAGGCGATTAGTATTAAACTCAAAACAAGTTACAAAGTTAATTTATATTTACAACTAATCCTTCATAAGCAATTAATGCTTTGGGGAAAATAGAATTAACTGCTGTTTGAATGTTATCCAAACATTCATCATTATCATCTGGATGATGCTGAGAAATTATTAAACTTTTTACCCCTTTATTCAAAGCTAAATCTGTAGCTGTTTGCCAATGTATATCTACTTCTTGATCTGTACGTATTGTTTGTGGGTTGTAAGTAGCATTGGCAATTAACAAATCAACATTTTGAGTTAATTGGGCAATATGTTCGCACTCAGATTCATCAGCATTTTTATATAAGTCTGTAATATAAGCAACATTATAATTTTGCCAGCTTATTCGATATCCAAGTGATTTTTGAGTTTTGTTAATTAATGCTGCAGTGACGGTAATATCATTAAGAGTAATGGTTTTACCTGAAGTTAAGTTATAAAACTGTAACTTGGATTGCATTACTTGTAATGGATATGGAAACAAAGGTTGCAACATTTGGTCGCATAAACATTGTTTGATTGAAGCACCATTGGTTGCAGCTGTACCGTAAATGTGAAAACAATTATCCTTTACAAATGCAGGGGCAAAAAAAGGAAAACCTTGAACTCTATTAGTTTGCGAATTAGTAAAAAACAAATGTGCCTCAATTGACTTTTTTTCTTGAAGCCAACTTTTTCCTAAAACACGCAATCCGGTACCAGCATCCAAAACTAGACGCTGGCCATCAATATTAATTTCTATACAAGCAGTATTACCACCGTAGCGACGATTTTCGCTGTTGGGAGTAGGAATTAAACCCCTTACTCCCCAAAATTGGATGAAAAATTTTCCATCTTGGTTTTGACTTCCGGTAGTTTGCTCATCTGTTACGTAGTTCTGAGGATGTGACAGTTCTTGATTTGACATTTCCCTGAAAACTAGACATTATCGAGCAAGTCATCATAACGCCTCACTTCCAACAGTTCATTGTTTCGATTGACAATTACTACCTTTGGAGAGTGGGTTTTGAGTTCTTCAAAAGTGAACTGCCCGTAAGACATTATAATCAAGCGATCGCCGATAACGCCCTTACGTGCTGCAGCACCATTTAACTCAATAGCCCCGGAGTTAGGTGGAGCAGGAATTGCATAGGTCACGAGTCGAACACCATTAGTAATATTTACAACTTGTACCTGCTCAAACGGGAGAATATCTGCTTTTTCCAACAGCATTTGGTCTATGCTGACACTTCCTACATAGTCTGGATTTGCGCCCGTTAGGGTACAATCATGAATTTTTGCTAAAAGGAGCGTTCGTTGCATCTCTTTTAGATATTTCCGTAATTATAAATTTATTATTTGGTCAGTTAGTCAGGGAAAGTAATTTCTTTCCCTATTTACTGACTTTAGCTGCTCGAGAAACTTTTTAAGTAATTTCCTCTGCGATATCTCTAACCGTTTTTACCAGCTGCTATGCATTGCTCTACTAAAGGCATAACTTTATCTACATCTTGCCAGCCCTTAATCTCTGTAACTTTCTTTTCCAAATTTTTATAGGAACGGAAAAATTCAGCGATTTCGTCCAATCGATGGGATGGCAAATCTTTGAGAGATTTTATGCCAACATAACGAGGATCTTTGTCAGGAACACAAAGAATTTTCTCGTCGCGATCGCCACCATCAATCATTTCAAGCATTCCAATTGGTCGTGCAGCAATCACACATCCAGGAAAAGTTGGCTCATCCATTATTACCATCCCATCAAGGGGATCGCCATCATCAGCCAAAGTATTTGGTACAAATCCATAATCGTATGGGTATTGCACTGAAGAATAAAGTACTCGGTCGAGGGCAAAAGCCTGGATGTCTTTATCGAATTCGTACTTATTTTTACTACCGCCAGTAATTTCAATGAGAACGTTAATTACACCGGGCTTCGGCTGAGCCGGAATAAGAGATAAGTCCACAATAGTGCTCCTGAGCTATTAAATTCTTAATGAGTGGGCACACCCAAAGGCTCCCCTGTAGAATTCTAGGCTAATATGTCCTCGTGCCAAAGCCAAGTAGAAAATTAGGATGAAGAAAATTGAAGACTGTAGTCCAGGGATGAAATGCTAATTTCATTTAAAATGGCAAAAAATATTTGCACATTTATTATTTGCATATTTATGACTCAGCTATATTTATCTTTGACTATTTCCTATTTTTATTTACCTCAAAAATCTTACGTGAAGTGTATTAGTGGCTATGAATAGACAACCCACGTTGCAAACACAAAGGTTACTTCTTAGACCTTTTATACTCAGTGATGCACCACAAGTGCAAAAATTAGCGGGTACATGGGAAATTGCTGATATGACCTTATCACTCCCCTATCCCTATGAGGATGGAATGGCAGAGAAATGGATTAAAACTCATTCACCAGGTTTCAGGGAAGGAAGTCAAGTTATATTTGCGGTAGTAATACACGAAATTAACACCTTATGTGGTGCTATTGGCTTGGGAATCAATCGAGAGCATTCCCGTGCAGAAATCGGTTACTGGATCGGTAAACCTTACTGGGGAAAGGGTTACTGCACAGAAGCTGCCAAAGAAGTTTTAAGATATGCTTTTGAAGATCTAGGATTAAATCGCATTCATTCGAGTCATTTATCACGCAATCCTGCATCAGGAAGAGTAATGCAAAAAATAGGGATGATTTACGAAGGATGTCATCGTCAACATGTATTGAAATGGAATAAATTTGAAGATTTAGAGAAATACGGAATTCTTAAAACTGATTGGTATAGACAATCTAAGTCATAGTTTCATAACTCAAGCATGAAGAATACTTTTATGACGATAAAGTAATACTACTACTAAATACTTCAAATAAGTCATATTAAGTATAAAAAATACTCTTTAAATGAAGATGATATAAGCTTCAGTTTCTATCATTCAGGTAAATTTTTGTAATCCTTTTTCTGTACAAATACCTTTTAAAGGTCGATCCCAATCCTCAACTGGTATTTGTGGTAAATAAGCGAAATCAAAAACTATACCAATTGTTGGAATCATTTCCCACTCAGGAGAACTCAATAAGCGGTCATAATAACCGCCACCATAACCCAAGCGATATCCTCTACGATCGCAAGCTACACAAGGAACTAAAATCAAATCGACTTCTTGGGAATTTATTTTTGGTAATTCAGGGTGAGGCTCTACAATACCGTAAGTACCATTAATTACAGGATCGTTGTATTTCCAATGATACCAATGAAGAGATTTTCCAATGCAGCGAGGAAAACCCCAGACCTTATCTGACTTAGCATCCAGCCTATTAAGGAATAAAGGACTTAGATCGGGTTCTTGACGAAAGCTGAAATAGGCAAGAATAGTCTGAGCTTTAATCAGATAAGCAGAATTTTGTAAATGAGAACAAATAACATTACTTTTTTTTCGCCATTCTTGTGCAGTCAAAAATTTACGAGTGGCAATCACAGATTGACGTAATTTTATTTTTTCATGGTTATTTTTTTGATAATTATTTTGAGCCACAATCTTATTAAAGATATTAAAAAGTTTATAAATCAACCCATTAGCGTAATACAATTGTAGACTGAATAAATACGAGCAGTTACTATACCTAAATTAAATTTAATTTGGGCTTTGAATCAAAAATCTGACATTTTTCTGAAGTTGGAATTTTGAGGAAAATTTAAGATAGGTGCCTTTTAGAATAGTATATATTAATTCACATAAGTCATAAAAATAACTTTATATTCTTGCAAATACAAAATCTATGACAGAAAGTAGTATTCAATATACAGAAAAACGCAACTTTTCTATTGACAGTATATTGAATCTTTATAAAGCAAATGAGTGGTCAGCAGCAGAAAAACCCCAGAAGTTATATGATGGCTTAATGAATTCTCATTATCTAGTTTCTGCATGGGATGGCGATAGACTTGTCGGTTTAGGTAATGCTATTTCTGATAGTTATCTAGTAGTCTACTACCCTCATTTATTGGTTTTGCCAACATATCAAAAACAAGGAATTGGGTATAATTTATTGCATATGCTCACTAGTAAATATAAAAATTTTCATCAACGCATTTTAGTAGCAGATAATGATGCAGTAGGTTTTTATAAAAAATGTGGTTTTGAAAGAGCAGGAAAGACTCAACCAATGTGGATTTATCAAGGAAAGTGAATCCATGTGAAAGAGAGGAGACAGGAGCGAAGAAATAAACAATTCCTAATTTTTAATTCCCAATTTCTTCGCCCAATCTCCAATCCCCACTTATTCAAATCAAATCAAACTACAAGTTCAAATTAAGCCACGAACTGCGGAGCATTTTGACGATACCATTCAACAGTATTTTTGAGACCTTGCTTAAAATCTACTAGAGCAGTAAAACCAAAGGCTTGCTTAGCTTTTTGAGTATCTAAACAGCGACGGGGTTGTCCATTGGGTTTGTCAGTTTCCCAAACAATTTCGCCCTCAAACTCCATCAACTCACAAATTAAATCAATTAAATCGCGGATAGAGATTTCATAACCAGTTCCCAAATTTACAGGGTCAGATTCATTGTAATATTGAGTTCCCATAACAATACCCCGTGCAGCATCTTCAGAATAAAGAAACTCTCGGGTTGGACTACCATCTCCCCAAACAGGAATGCGAGTGACCCCATTCATTTGAGCTTCATGGACTTTACGTATTAAAGCTGGAATAACGTGAGAACTTCTAGGATCGAAATTATCTTCCGGACCATATAAATTTACTGGTAAGAGATAGATACCATTAAAATCATATTGTTGACGATAAGCTTCTAATTGTACTAACAAAGCTTTCTTTGCAATACCGTAAGGAGCGTTTGTTTCTTCAGGATAACCATCCCATAAATTATCTTCTTTAAATGGTACCGGAGTAAATTTGGGGTAGGCACAAATAGTACCAACACAAACAAATTTTTCCACCCCTGCTTCATAAGCTGCATGAATTAGCTGGGTTCCCATCATTAAGTTATCGTAGAACAACTCAGCAGGTTTTTCTCGGTTTAAACCGATACCACCGACGTGAGCCGCAAGATGGATAATGATATCTTGTCGATTCACTGCTCGTTTACAGTTTTCCATTACGCGCAAATCACATTCGCGCGATCGAGGTACAGTAATTTTCTTGCGATTGGCTCCAGCCTTACATAGCTGTTCGATAACCTGATTTCCTAAAAAACCTGCTCCACCAGTGACGAGAATGCGTTTTTTTTCTAGCTCTAAGCATTTCATATTTTTATCTTCGTCAATATAAAAGTTCCATAACTCCAAGCAGAAAGCGCAAAGCTATGAAGCTAAAACTCTAGCCCATAGCTGAAAGTTTAATAAGAATTACATATGCAGTGCACCGAGTTCTTGGCGAATCATGGCATTATCTTTAACAGATTCAGTTACTTGAGCATTGGGAGAAGTTAAACCTAATGCTTTGAGATCTGCTTCTACCATTAAGGAAACTAATTGCTCAAATGTAACCGAAGGCTTCCAACCCAATTGTTCTTGTGCTTTAGTGGAATCACCAATTAGTAAATCTACCTCAGCTGGTCTGAGATAGCGTTTATCAAACTTCACATAATCTTGCCAGTTAAGATTTACATAGTTAAATGCTATCTGTAAGAATTCTTTAACAGAATGAGTTTCACCTGTGGCTATTACGTAATCATCGGGCTTTTCCTGCTGCAACATCATCCACATCGCCCGTACATAATCCTTAGCGTAACCCCAATCCCTTTTCGCATCTAGGTTACCCATATAAAGGTCTTTTTGTTTCCCAGCAACAATACGTGCTACCGCCCTAGTTATTTTACGAGTAACAAAAGTTTCTCCTCTTCTCGGAGACTCATGATTAAACAAAATACCATTGCACGCAAACATATCATAGGACTCACGGTGGTTTACGGTTTGCCAGTGAGCATAAACCTTAGCACAAGCGTAAGGACTACGGGGATAAAAAGGAGTAGTTTCTTTTTGAGGGACAGCTTGTACTAAACCAAACATTTCTGAAGAACCGGCTTGGTAAAAACGAACTTGCTTTCCAGTACGACCTTGATAATCCCGAATTGCTTCCAGCAATCGCAACGTCCCCATTCCCACAGCATCAGCCGTATATTCAGGTGAATCAAAGCTTACTCGCACGTGAGATTGAGCGCCCAAATTATAAATTTCTACAGGTTGAACTTCCTCAAGTATCCGACGCAAAGTTGTACCGTCAGTCAAGTCGCCATAATGAAGAAACAAACGTACACCTTGTTTGTGAGGATCTTCATAAATGTGATCTATGCGGTCTGTATTAAAAGTTGAAGTGCGACGGATAATTCCGTGAACTTCATATCCTTGTTCCAGCAAAAACTCACTCAGATATGAACCATCTTGTCCTGTTATACCGGTAATCAATGCTCGCTTGTTTTGCATAATACTTGACGCTTCCTTATTTTCCCTAATGGTAAACTACTCTAACTAGGTATAAGTTAACAGGCTACAATTTTATCTCCCACGCAATACTTACCAATTTTACATACCTTATTTGATATAACTCGCCTTATTGTATGAGTAAATGTACTTAAGCAAGTTTAAGTTTAACAACTCATATATTTTGCATGCTTGCAAAATAAAATGCTTATTTGATTTATACAAACAGTTGGATTTTCATAAAAACTTTATTAGTATATTCCTTTATATCAGAAACTTGCCAATTCACAATTACACTTAGATGAAATTCAAAATTAAATTCAAACATCTAAAATGATTGCTTGGGAAACTACATCTTGGCCTATCTAGGCCCACTAGCAATCTACAATTTACAATACTTTTGATTCGCTAATTATATGTATTAAGTGACAAAGTAACCAACGATTTTCAATGGTTTGAGGTTGCTTTCTATCATCGCAATGACCGTATTTACGTTGTCCGTGCATAAGTTCTGCTTTATTAAACAGGACTTACGCAATTGTCACAATATACCAGTGGTGCG
>NZ_JASJDK010000168.1 GCF_030065675.1 Mastigocoleus sp. MO_188.B34
GTCTTCATTTGGCAACCATAGTCGGTTGCAATGATGGAAAGCCGGATGACGCGAAAGTGTCAAGTCCGGTTTGGGGAGAGGGATAGAGAAACACGCAGGCTGTGAAGTGTGAAGGTGCGCTCCGTCCCTACTCCATTCAGAGCCTGCGGCGTCGGCGGAGCCTCTAGCCTCTAGCCTCTCGCTTCTAGGCGTGGTCTGTTATGTCCTACGGAACTGCTAATGACTTCCGCACAGCGATAATAGCTCCTAGGTTCCGTTAATAAACCACCCATTCGGTGGAAACTTCAGAAATCTGTGCTTCTGTAATTGTCGTACCATCGACAAACCAAATATCATTCTGCTGCGTTTGGGAATTACGCCAGAAAACATCTGTTTTCCCATCGCCATTGTAATCGCCAAGGGAAGGACTCCACCCAGGATCATTACTAGGGAAGAAAGCAGAAGTAGTTTTTTCCGTACCATTCATCAACCAAGCAGTATTTTCCCCAGTTACTTCATTACGCCAGAAAATATCAGTTTGACCATCACCATTGAAATCGCCCACACTAGGCTTCCAAGAAGCATCAAGATTATCTAGAGAAGCACTCAAAAATAAAATTCCGTTCATCAGCCAAATAGTATTTTCCCCAGTCGTTTCATTACGCCATAAAAGGTCAGTGCGGGAATCACCATTAAAGTCTCCCAAAGTATAACTCCATTGCGAATCTAGATCAGACAATGAAAATTCCGAAGTATCAGTACCATCAATAAACCAAATTTCATTTTCACCAGCAGTTTGGTTGCGCCAAAAAATATCTGATTTACCGTCACCATTAAAATCAACAACACTAAAAGACCAAGAAATATCAGTTTTTTCCAAAAAGGCTGCTGTTGTTACAGTACTATTTTCGACAATCCAAACAGCATTTTCACCAGTTTGATTATTGCGCCAAAATATATCGCTGCTATTATCGCCATTAAAATCAACAATGCTAGCAGACCAAGTAGGATCGATGCGATCTAAAGCAATTTCCGAAGTAATACTTTTACCATCAATCAACCAAATTAAATTCTCACCAGTTTGAGTATTACGCCAGAGAATATCTGTTTTATTATCAGCATTAAAATCAGCAAACTGTAAATCCCATTCCAAGCCAATTGCGGAAATCGAACCGGTATCAATATTGGTATTATCAACTAACCAAATAGTATTTTCACCGGTTTGAGTATTGCGCCAAAACTTATCATTTTTCCCGTCACCATTAAAATCTATAAAGTTGCTAATGTCGCTAAAGGTTGGATTGGGATTTTGATTCGCAGTTGCAGAAACATTATTTTCCTGTAGTGCAGATTGGGAAGCACCAGTCAAATCCAGTTCCGTGTTTAAAGCAGACTTATTGGAAACAACATCATTAAAATTTGTTGACGTTGATAAAACAGTATTTGTAGAAGGGGATTTAATAAAAGGAGACATCAGGTATTTTTAGGGACTATAGTTATAAACTTTTAAAGGTTTTGAATTGATATTTCTGTAAATTGATAACATATATCAATTTGACAAAAATGTTTATCTTAGTCACTTAGAAAAAGTTAGAACTTACGCAACCGGCACATTTTTTTGTAGGGTGTGTGACACTTAGAGTAAGCTTGAACGTATTAATAAGGTTTTTAGTGTCATGCACCACGAGTATATTGTGACAATTGCGTAAGTCCTGAAAGTATCAAAATGTTTGCAAAACTTGTACTATAGGGTTTGCGATATCCCCAAAGGGGATGGGCAAAGCGAGCGCGACTGAATATTGGTTGATGAATAAATCTGCGATTGCTTGTAGAGACGTAACATGTTATGTCTCTCCAGAATTCCCTGGGAAACAAATTAATGGGATATATCGCCCACTTCCCGTATAATTCGAGGCAGAGCCTCTTACTGTGGGTTCCAAGGCTGAGCCTTGGAACCAGAACAAATCGACTACATTAACTCTGAGGGGTATTTCTTAGTCCTATGAATAGGACTTATGCTATGAGACAGGGAATTTATTCCCTGGCAAATTAGATATGTGGTGAACTACTAACTAGTGCAAGTCGGCGGAAATAAAGCAACCATTTATAAAGTCGAGAAGCTAGATACTATAAGACTTTTTACTTTTTACTTCCGCGCAGCGGTACTAGCTGAGAGACCATTCTGGAGGAGCAGCTTGTAGTGGAATCTCTTGAGCAATTTGACCGCCACTCATCAACCAAACAACATCTTCACCCGTTTCACTATTACGCCATAAAATATCGAAACTACCGTCACCATTATAATCACCAACACTTGATTCCCAACCTGTACCCAGGGCTTTTAGAGGAGACTCAGAAACTTCTGAACCATTGAATAACCAAACAGTATTTTCACCTGTTTGGGTATTATGCCAGAGGATGTCGGTTTTACCATCACCATTAAAATCAGCAACACTTGACTCCCATTCCGAGCCTAAGGTTGTTAAAGGTGTTTCACTAACATTCGTACCATTCAATAGCCACAGAGTATTTTCTCCTGTAGCTTCATTATGCCAGTGGATATCAGTAAATAAATCGCCGTTGAAATCACCGACTTCATAGCTCCATCCAGCACCATAGGTAGGTAAAGCCTGAGAATTTGCTTGGGTACCATTCATCAACCAAACCTGATTTTCACCAGTAGATTCGTTGTGCCAAAAAATATCAGTACTAGTGTTGAAGTCAGAAACAATCACAGTGGGAGTCCAAGAAGCACCAGTTTCTGGTAAAGCAGCAGCCTCGACGACCGTAGTTCCATTCATGATCCAAGCAGAATTCTGACCACTTTGCTCATTGTTCCACAAAATATCAGATAATCCGTCACCATTAAAATCACCAACTCTACCTCTGGAACCTGCACTCACAGGTTCCAAAGCTTGTTGAGCAGCAATACTTGCACCATCCATCACCCAAATAGTACTTTCTCCAGTTTGACTGTTGTACCAGAAAAGGTCGGTTTTACTATCGCCGTTAAAATCTGCAAACTCATATTCCCATTCGGGACCGAGAGCACCGACGGTCGTAGTTGTTTGATTGGCTAATATAATTGCAACTTCACCGGTCTGGGAGTTACGACCAACTAGGTCAGTGTTACCATCACCATCAAAATCAGGATTAACACTGGGATTATTTAAAACAGGATTAGGATTTTGCAAAGAGTTTCCAGTTTCTCCCCCTAACAGTGGCTCGGAAGAACCATTGAGATTTAAAGTAGTGTCTACTAAATCATTTTTCTGAGAATTAAAACTATTTGTTGATATCGAAGTTGACAATTGTTGATTTGTTTTCGCAGAGTTGTTTCCAAATGCCAGCATAATTTTTTTTCACAAGTATTGGCTATAAATCTATTAATAATCATTTTGGATTTTTTTTTGTTATGCCGGAACATCTAAAAAACTCCTTAAAGTTAGCCCAATAACTGTTGATATTTTATATGTTTTTCTGTATTTTTAATTGCTGAAAATCATCTAAAAATCAGCATTGTTGATCGTCAAAAATAGTGAATAAATTTGATATATATAGATACAAATAGTGAAGCAGAATACCTAGTCAAGTTACTTCAAGCTAATAACTTGCACCTGATACTTAAATATTCCAAGGAGCCACCTAGGAATAAATTTCAAGTGGAATTTTAGACTCAATGATATTACAGCAATTTATCAGTTCAAACTGACATTTTAGATCGACGCTCGTAATTATGAGGTCAAGCCTAGACAGAGCCTCCAATAAGATATTCCTTGCCAGAAAAAATAAACTAGTTATGACTTATAGATTTACAGTCAGTACAAAGTTCATAATACAAAGTTAAAATATCAAAATAAGTATGATCATAATTTGAGTTATTAGCGTGAGTATCTATACAGAATATCAGCAACGTCGCCAGCAATTAATGTCAAAAATTGGTAATGGTACAGCTATTTTTTGTAGCGCACCTATGGCGGTGATGCATAATGATGTTGAATATGTATTTCGTCAAGATAGCGATTTCTTTTATCTCACAGGATTTAACGAAGCAGAAGCCGTTGCTGTGTTAGCACCCCATCACCCAGAACATAAATACGTTTTATTCGTTAAACCAAAAAATAAACAAATTGAAATTTGGACCGGTTATCGCTGTGGGGTAGATGCAGCAAAGGAAATTTACGGTGCAGATGAAGCATATTCCATTGAAGAATTAGATGAAAAATTACCCGAGTATTTGAAAAAAGCCGATCGCATATACTATCATTTGGGACGCGATCGCAATTTCAATGATAAAGTCATTAACCATTGGCAACGCTTAATGCGAATATATCCCAAACATGGTACAGGACCAATTGCAATTGAAGATACTGGTCCAATTCTTCACGGGATGAGACTAATCAAAAGTGAAGCCGAATTGGAATTAATGCGCAAAGCTGCAGATATTTCAGTTGAAGCACATAACCGTGCAATGGAATTTACTCAACCCGGACGATATGAGTATGAAGTTCAAGCAGAAATGGAACATATATTTCGTCTGCGGGGTGGGATGGGACCTGCTTATCCTTCCATTGTCGCCTCTGCTGATAATGCCTGTATACTGCACTACATTGAAAATAGTCGGCAAATGCAGGATGGAGAATTATTGTTAATTGATGCTGGTTGTTCCTACGGTTATTACAATTCTGATATTACTCGGACATTTCCCGTGGGTGGTAAATTTACAGCAGAACAAAAAGCATTATATGAACTAGTTTTAGAAGCACAAAAACAAGCGATCGCTCAAGTCAAACCCGGAAATCCATACAATTTAATTCACGACACAGCAGTAAAGGTGTTAACAGAAGGTTTAGTGGAATTAGGTTTACTTGTGGGTGAAGTCGAACAATTAATTGAGGAACAAAAGTACAAACTATTTTATATGCATAGTACGGGTCATTGGTTGGGCTTAGATGTTCACGACGTGGGAGTTTATAAATATGGTGAGGACAACCCACAAATCTTACAACCAGGTCAAGTACTTACGGTAGAACCCGGACTTTACATCGTACCGGATACCGAACCAGATGAAGACCAACCAGAAATCGATCCCCGTTGGGTTGGAATCGGGATTCGCATTGAAGATGATGTATTGGTAACACCAAATAGACATGAAGTTTTGACTGCTGGAGTTCCCAAAGAAATTGCAGATATAGAAAAATAATAATTGGTAATTGGTATACGCCCGCACTGCTAACGCAGTGTTAGCAAGGCGTGACGCGTAAGCGTCATATGGTAATTGGTAATTGGTAATTGGCGACTGGTAAGAAAGAAGTATTTGAGAAGCTGAAATTTTGACGAAACATGGAATGATTCACTACACAATATCCAATCCCCAATCGCCAGAGGCTATGACTATAGCTACGCTACCTACGGAGCCGTCACCTGCGGATCTGCCGACGCCGCAGGCTCTATGCCGCTAAGAACGCGCGGCTGCTAACGTAGTGTACCGTAGGTATTGCGCCACGTTCGCGCAGCGCCTTCTCAGCGGCGGGCGGCACGCAGTGCTATCCCCATATGGCTAACGCCACGCTATGCTAACGCCGTTAGGCGCGGGCTCACCCCAGTCGCCAATCTCCTATAAGAAATACTTAACAAAAATCATCTAGAATCGCGCTCAGAATCTTGAAAATAGTTTATAATAAAAACCCCCGACAAAATTGCCGGGGAAAAGAGAATTCATTACTTGCACAAGAACGCATGGATATACATAGGATATTTGGCTGGCGACCAAAATAGTTGCCAAAATGCCAAAAATCGAAAATCCATTTTGGATTACTCCTGCATTTTATCCATATACAAACGGAAATCCCTGTAGAGACAACTGGAGCCCAAGCCGACGCAGCAAGCTCTGGAATGTCTCTATATTCTTATTTCGAAGTTATTACATTTTCTTAAGAAAAGATAAAGGTATATTTACAAAAAGTTACTTAAATATCGATGGATAAACTGAACGCAAATAGAGCCTTCACCGACGCCAGAAGCAACTCGTTTGATGGAACCATGACGCACATCCCCCACAGCAAATACTCCGGGGACATTAGTTTCCAATAAATACGGATCGCGTTCGAGTTTCCAACCCTTGGGACAGCGCCCGTTAGGCATAATATCAGAGCCAGTTAAAATAAATCCGCGTTCATCTCTTGTAACTACATCCTGAAGCCATTCAGTACTAGGTTGAGCGCCAATGAATATAAATAAAGAATTCGCATCAACTGTTTGCTGTTCTTGGGTCAAACTATTAAGAATAGTAATCGCTTCTAAACTATTTTCACCTTTAGCCTCTACAACACTACTTCTTGCTCGAACTTCAATATTAGGAGTACTTTCAATTTGATCGATCAAATATTGCGACATACTTTTAGTTAAAGAATCGCCTCGTACTAACATAATTACCTTACGAGCATATTTAGAAAAATACATCGCCGCTTGTCCGGCTGAATTTGCTCCACCAACTACATAAACATCTTCACCTTCACAAGATAAAGCTTCAGTTTGAGCCGCACCATAGTAAACACCAGCCCCGGTTAAACGGTCAATTCCTGGTACATTCAAACGTCGCCATGATACACCCAAAGCTAAAATCACTGCATGGGAACTTATTTCACTACCATCAGCTAATTTAATAATGCGATATTGGTCTTCAATGGAAATACCTTGTACTTCTTGGGGTGTAAGAACCTCCACACCAAAACGTCGTGCTTGAGTAACAGCGCGTCTTGCTAAGTCAGCACCACTCAAACCTACAGGGAACCCAAGGTAATTTTCAATTCGGGAACTAGTTCCAGCTTGTCCTCCCGGTGCTTCCCTCTCAATCATCACTGTTCGCAGACCTTCAGATGCTCCATATACTGCAGCAGCTAAACCCGCAGGACCTCCACCAACAATAATCAAATCATAAAATGGTTTTTCAGCTTGGGTTTGTAAGCCTATTTTTTCCGCAACTTGAATATTTGTTGGTTGTTGTAAAGAAGAACCATCAGGGAAAAGTACCAAAGGTAGCTTGAGTTCTTCACATTCAGCATACTTCACTAACTTTTGGGCTTCTTCGGAGACTTCAATATCTAACCATTCGTAGGGTACTTGATTTCGTGCTAAAAAATCCTTCACCTGATGAGAATCAGGAGACCAACGGTTACCGATAACCCGAACACCTTCAAATGGAGGGATAAATCCTGCTAACCAATCATCGAGTAAATCATTGAGTACCGGGTATAATCTTTCTTCGGGAGGATCCCAAGGTTTCATTAAATAGTAATCAATGCGGGTTTTATTAATCGCACGGATTGCAGCATCAGTATCAGCATAAGCAGTAAGTAAAGCCCGTTTCGCGTCGGGATACATTTCTACTGCATTCTCTAAAAACTCTACTCCTGACATTTGTGGCATTCTTTGATCCGCTAACAATAATGCCACAGTTTCATTACGCAGTTTGACTTTGGAAAGTGCATCTAAAGCATTTACACCCGAGTCAGCACGGACAATTCGAAAGCGATCGCCATATTTTTGGCGCAAGTCTCGCGCGACAGCTTGTAAAACTACTGGGTCATCATCAACTGTTAAAATGACTGGCTTCGCCATGATTAATATACCTTTTGCGATCGCGATTCATTATCTATACTTTGTGCTGCATTTCCTCAAATAGGAACAACGACAACACAGAAACGCTATATCAAAACTCTATTTACAGATTGTCTCACCTAACTAGGATAGATGAGCAAATAGAAAATTTATCAACAAAAAACCTTTGATTTGAAGCACTTAAAAAGTTTGTTTGAAAAAATCATCTACTAAATGGATTATTTATTTCAGAAAACCTTTTTTTGCCATATCCCTTTTTAGTTGTTTCATTCATTTACCCTTAGCGGCTAGCATTCGCGGGTAGCGGAACAGGGTAACGTAGTTATTAGGTGGAGTTAGCCATATACAAATAACCAATAACCAATTACCATATGACGCTTACGCGTCACGCTTTGCTAACACTGCGTTAGCAGTGCGGGCGTATACCAATTACCAATTACCAACCACCGATAACTATTCACCAAAGCTCGAAGATATGATATTTATTGAGTTCTAAATAATATAACCATGGAAAAAGCAACTTTTGGAGCAGGATGTTTTTGGGGAGTAGAAGCAGCCTTTCGGAAGGTAAAAGGTGTTATTTCCACCTCTGTGGGATATATGGGCGGACATTTTGAAAACCCTTCTTATCTAGATGTGGTTTCCAGAATTACAGGACATGCAGAAGTTGCACAAATAGAATACGACCCTAATATAATTACTTATAATGAATTGTTAGAAATCTTTTGGAAGATTCATGACCCTACAAGTTTAAATCGGCAAGGTCCAGATCGGGGAGAGCAATACAGATCTGTTATTTTCTATCACAGTTCCGAACAAGCAACAGTTGCAAGACACTCAAAACAAGAAATGCAATCATCTGGGAAGTACGAACGACCAATTGTTACCGAAATCAAACCCAAGGGAGCTTATTGGTTAGCATCAGAAGAACATCAACAGTACTTTGAAAAGAAAGCTAATTTAGAAACAAATCAAAAGTAGTAAACATATGGAGCCAGCTATAGGAAATCATAGCTTTGAACAGTTGTGTGTTATGAATCCCACACATAACACACTCAAAAAATAAAACCAACTTACATAAAATAACCTTAATAGCTACTGGAAATAATTAGAAAAATAAGTAATACGAATGCTTTGAACCAGAATTGCTACACACAAAAGAGTTACCATGATTCCCCAAAACCAATGGGGTAAAAACAAGTATTTCTCCATCTCTGCCACATCAGAATCTCCTTGCTTTTTAAACAAGTACCCAATATTAAGAAAATTTATCATGCTAATTTGAACACCTAAAAATTGAATCATAAATTTCTGAACTTCTGGAGGTGTTCTAAATGCGATCGCAAGTATGATCAATCCCCAAAAAATCATGGTCATAAATCCATATCCAAACCATTCCCGAACCCAAACAATGGTTATAACTAATGAAAATATTCCCAGAATAATCAAAATATTATTAGTTATATTAGGATTGCGAGAAGCTAAGATCAATAGAGCACCAACTATAGAAGTTCCAAGGAAACCTGCTGCTGAAACAATCGCTTCAATAAACCTATTAATCTTTCGATAGTAACGGTATTTTGTACGGCCACTATTGTCAGTATTAAGTTCTATTCTTATAGGTTTTCCACCTAACATCAGCACTGCTATGGCGTGTCCTACCTCGTGAAAGAAAACACCTAGTATAAAATAAGGTCTAATAATCTCTCTCCCTGCTTCACGCTGCCATAATGCCAGGCTTACGACAGCAATCATAGATAACAATAAAAGTTCTTGGCGATCAGCAGAACTGAGAGTATCAATTTTTAACCATTGAACAATATCATTCCATGAATAATCTACAAATGATTTTCCTATAATCATCGTTTTGCTTAGATATTATGCTTTATATTAGATGTGATTTAGCGTGCAAATGAACCCATGTCAAGAGAAATGTTTGATTACTAGGGGCTAAATTTGGAGTGAGGGGTAGTTGGTAGTTGGTAGTTGGTAGTTGGTAGTTGGTAGTTGGTAGTTGGTAACTGGTAACTGGTATACGCCCGCACTGCTAACGCAGTGTTAGCAAGGCGTGACGCGTAAGCGTCATATGGTAATTGGTAATTGATGAAAAGAAAAGTTAGTTTTTCCATAAACTACTGCACAGGTTTCATCCTGGTTAACGCACATATCTGTCCATGGAAAGCTACGATAAGTAAAGGATGATTGACAGGGGCATCGGATTGTGAATTTTTTTATTGGCTGTGCTGTGTGGGCTTACAAAGATTGGGTTGGTACACTATATCCCCAAGGTACTCGTGCTGCTGATTTTCTCAAGATTTACAGTCGTCGTTTTAGCAGTGTTGAGGGTAATACTACCTTTTACGCCGTTCCCAAACAAGATACCGTAACTCGTTGGGCGCAACAAACTCCTCCAGAATTTGAATTTTGTCTTAAGTTACCTAGAGATATCACCCACAACAATTTACTTACGCCTAAAATTCCCGATGCACTCAACTTTGTTAATAGAGTAAAACCATTAGCAGATGGAAAGCGCCTCGGACCAATGTTTGCTCAGTTACCACCAAGTTATCCACCAACTGCAATCGAGGATTTGAGAACTTTTATCGAAGCTTGGCAGCAAACTGGAGTAGAGTTAGCAATAGAAGTTCGCAATCAAAACTGGTTTGTAGAACCCCACGCAACGGAATTAACAACCTTACTAGAAAAATTTGACGTGGGTAGAGTTTTATTGGATACACGCCCTATTTATAATTGCGAAGATAATCCACAGTTGCATTCTGAACGTAAAAAACCCAAACTTCCGGTACACTTCAGCGTGACTGCACCTTTCAGCATAATTCGGTTTATTTCCCATCCCAACTTACTAGAAAATCAATCTTATATGGAGGAATGGGCAATTTATATAAAAAAATGGTTGGAGGAAGAAAAACGCATATATTTATTTATTCATTGTCCTCAAGAAGAGCATTCTCCCAGAAATGCCCGTCATTTTCATGAAATTTTAGGAAAGACCGGAATTCAAATACCACCCTTACCAAGTTGGGACGATCCAGACACATCTCCAAAACAATTGAGCTTGTGGTGAAATTGACAAGAAAAGCAGAGAGAAAAGTTTTTGTTATTTATTTTGACAGGTTTATATTTGACAGGTTTGTAATTGCGCTTTAGCGCGTAAAAAATAGATCCAGGTCACCAGGCTTACACTCAAGACATTCATTGATACTCTAAAAGTCGTGATGAAGCGTATTGCTGTACATAAACACTAAAAACAACGACATTGACTGAGAACGTAGGGTTTCAGTCACACAAAAGCATGAAGAAAGAAGTTCTATAGAGACATCTCAAATTAATATCTCTAGAATGGAGAAAAAATGATAGTGGAAAATTTTATGTGTAGCTCAACCTACCCTTAACAACTGATTAGTAGTAAGTGAAAATCATTAGATCTTCTACATAAGCAATAGGTACGAGATGCTAGATTTTTCCCAAATGTTAAGAAAAGGGATTAGTGTCAGCGAACTCTAATCCCAAACTAAACAAGAGCTTGCATAAACCCTAGACAAATAAGAATTAGGTTAATGGTACGGATAAAAAGTGACAAAAATGGGTGACAAAAGTGATAAAAAGGTGACAACCAATTTGAAGCTAGTACTCAAATATTATATTTAGCTGTAAAGCTTATTTATAGAAAGTAATTTCTGTGATTGAATGATAATACCAGTTATTTTCTTGAATCAGACATCAGTTTAATATTTTCCTTATCCTGAGATTGTTTCAGTGAAAGAATTATATATAAAACTCACCAAAGCTTGAACTTAAGTATCATTAAATACTCACTATTTCAATCCTAATCAAAAAGTAATATAGATGACCTTAAAAAGCAGTTTCCTTGGTGACTAGAAATTTTCTAAATAAAAAAATTAATCCTGTAAGTCCTCAATTCTGTATTTAAATTACTACGCGCAGATTGTTCTAGCTTTTCAAACATTGCATCTGTATAGTAAATACGTTCCCGTTGCAAAAATTGTTCCAAAACTCTTCGTCTACCATTTTGATAATCCCGATCTGAAATCCAAGCATATTCCTGACGAACATTTTTAGCGTATGTAAGATATTGTTGAATCGGAGAACCTAAAATTGCTAAATCTGCATCTAACAAAATTTGACTGTCAATATCGTTTATATCGGCTTGGTGAAGCTTTGTACTTAAGATGAGGCGATTTACATTAGCAATGGTAGTTGAATCAATTCCTAATGACTTCATTAAATTAGTAGCATACATTGCACTTTTTTCTTCATTATCTCCAGCTTTAGGATCGTAAACAACATCATGAAACCACCCTGCAAGTTCGATAGAGGTTAATTGATTAGTTAAATTTCCCAAAGTTTTAATCGTTTCTAGTACGTGAAAAATATGCTCAAAATTATGATAATAACGCCCTGTTTGAGAATATTCTTTAGCTAGTACAGAAAAAGTATTTTCAGTTATTTTCGTGGATTTAATTTCAAGTCGTAATAGTAAACTACACCATTTACTAAATAAATTTTCTAAGGCTGACATAAGCTATAAATTTTTCGTTGTCGGATATATTTTCGGATATATTTTCGGATATATTTTACAAATCTTTCTTTGGATACTGAAATAAATAAAAATGAAGTTAAAGTCACTATATTTTTATAGCTTCAAATTCTATACTAACGACAAACTAGTGATGACAAGTAATAATGGAAAAATAATAATTTACAAATAATAATTTACAAATCATAAATGAAAAATTACATAGATAACAGTTTACAAATGCGATTTAAAATTATTCTCATTTTTATTTTTGGCTTTTTGTTGTGTGAATCCATAACTAATAAAGCAATAGGTAATGAAATAAATATACCTCAAGAAGACTTGGGAATATCTGAAAAAGATTCTAGAATAATTAAAAATATTGAAATTAAATTCGTAAACGAAGATGGTTTAACAAAGGATAAAAAAGGTCAACTAATAACAGGACGTACTCAAAAAGATTTTATTATTGATAATCTAAGATTAAAGACTGGCGATCGCTTCAGTGAAAAGCTATTAAAAACAGATTTAAGGCGTCTGCGTAAGTTTGAGTCTTTTGATCGAGTTAAAGTTTCTCTTCAGGAAGATGAAACAGGGGTAAAAATTACTTTCTTTATTAAAGAAAGTAGTACTCCTTCTTGGGTGTTTGGGGGTGGAAATAGTGGAGATATTGGAATTTACGGTCAAGTTGGTTATCGAGATGTAAATATCAATGGTCTTAACAATAAACTGAAAACTGAGTTACAAGTTAGTGGGAAAGATATTCAATTTAATGGTGAATTTACCAAGCGTTACAGTTTAGGAAAACCAAACCACTTAGGTTACAGAATCGCAGCTTTTCGTCAGCGAAACTTTTCCGAGACTTTTAGCGATGATATTAGACTGCAAGATGGTAGTACAACACGGGAAGGAAGATTTGGTGCTTCAGTAGCTTTATTACGTTCTTTCAATGATTGGGATGGAGCTTTAGGTTTGAACTATAGCAGAATCAGCTTGCGTAATAGTGATTATCAGGTTGCGCAGGTTGATAGTAGTAATAGTCCCCTATCTGTGAGCGGTACGGGAATTGATGATTTGGTTACTTTGTCTTTGCAAGTAACACAAGATAAGCGCGATCGCCGGGATTATCCCACCCAAGGGTCTATATTATCTTTGAGTACCGAACAAGCCATTCCCATTGGTTTGGGTAAAATCAAAAGTAACCGTTTGCGAGCGAACTATATCCATTATTTACCGGTAAAATTTCTTGGTGGTCACGGCTCGAGTAAAAATACTGAGATGTTAGCGGTAAACTTGCAAACTGGTACCATTATCGGGACGTTTTCCCCTGCTGATTCCTTTAATCTTGGTGGTCTTAACTCTGTAAGAGGTTATGACAATGGAAAAGTTGCAAGCGCTCGCAGTTATGGTTTAGCTTCAGTTGAATATCGTTTTCCAATTCTCAGATCGGTTGGAGGAATTGTATTTACAGACTTTGCTACCGATTTTGGTTCCAGTGGAAGCGTTTTGGGGGAACCGGGAGTAAAACGGGGTAAACCTGGAAGTGGTTTTGGTTATGGTGTTGGTTTACGTGTACTATCTCCTTTTGGGTTGCTGAGGGGAGATTTGGGGATTAATGATGAAGGAGATGTGAGATTTGAGGTGACTACAGGTCAAAGGTTTTGATCGTAGTCAAACAAAAATAGACATTGATAACTAGAGATTATTCTCGGGATTATCAAAATACTGAGCGACAAAAGTCTGATTTGAAGATTTTGTTGTTAATCGGAGTACTGCATTAAATCGAGAGGTATCTCCATTTACCATTATTATTCTGTCAGCTTTGATTTGCCGTTTTGACTCTAGATATTCCTTTATTGCTTGGAAACGAGCAAGTAAAATTTCCTTCGGTTCGTC
>NZ_JASJDK010000041.1 GCF_030065675.1 Mastigocoleus sp. MO_188.B34
GGCAACCATAGTCGGTTGCAATGATGGAAAGCCGGATGACGCGAAAGTGTCAAGTCCGGTTTGGGGAGAGGGATAGAGAAACACGCAGGCTGTGAAGTGTGAAGGTGCGCTCCGTCCCTACTCCATTTATAGCCTCTAGCTATAGGTATTGCGGGACGCGCAAAAGCGCACAGTAATAAGTCAGAAATCAGAACAGACTGCGCTTACAGCGTTAACTTAAGTGGGTCGTAAATCACAGCAAAATATCTAATCCCCAACCTCACACTACTTCCCACACTCCCCACACTCCCCACACTTCCCACACCTCCCACACTCCCCACACTTCCCAATCCCCAACCCCCAATTCATGATAGGTTTAAGCATTGAAACCATTAGACTAAATATCGACTTTCATGAACGCAGCTGACGATAAAACAATTGTTAAGGATTATTTTAATTCCACAGGCTTTGACCGTTGGAAGCGTATCTACGGTCAAGGAGAAGATGTCAATAAAGTTCAACTAGACATCCGCACCGGACATCAACAAACTGTAGATAAGGTTATAGGTTGGCTGCAAGCGGATGGTAATTTGTCAGAAATATCTGTTTGTGATGCTGGATGTGGTGTTGGTAGTTTAAGTATTCCCCTAGCCCAAGAAGGTGCAAAAGTATTTGCTAGTGATATTTCTGAAAAAATGGTAGGTGAGGGAAAACAGAGAGCTGCAAGCAATCCTAAAAGTAGCGAAAATATCACTTTTAATGTCCAAGATTTAGAAAGCTTAAGTGGAAGTTACCACACAGTGGCTTGTTTGGATGTGCTGATTCATTATCCCCAAGATAAAGCAGACCAAATGATTTCCCATTTGTGTAGCTTAGCAGAATCACGGGTCATTCTAAGTTTTGCTCCCAAAACTCCAGCTTTATGTATTCTAAAGAAAATTGGAAGTTTTTTCCCGGGTCCAAGTAAAGCTACTCGCGCCTATTTACACCGAGAAGCAAAAATTGTCAAAGCCTTTGAAAATAATGGCTTTCAAGTGGGAAGAAAGGAAATGACCAAAACTCGCTTCTACTTTTCTCGCTTGTTGGAAGCTACGCGTAAGTAAGGTTAAGATCGCGGCAAGATAGGTAGTGTCTTCTGCTGCGATTATGAAATTTTTAAAAAAGATAAGTGCAGCTTGTTTGCTGTCAATAGGATTCTTATTTGCAATGTACGGCGTTGCTCAAATTCCGGAATTAGCAAGTGAAGAACAGACCCATGAGTCAAAGCTTGAGATTAGAGAAAGCTTTTTTATGACCATGGGTATTAGCGTACCAATGCTAGCAGGCGGAGGATTAATGCTTTGGAGATTGCACCAAAGGGATAAAAAGCAATTGCGCGATCGCCTAGATCGGATTTTTTACCGGATATTGAAAATTAATCAAGGAAAAATAACTATCTTAGAATTTGCCATGGAAGGTAGTCTTTCTGGAGAAGAAGCCAGAAAATACCTAGATGTCAAAGCTAAAGAGTTTAACGCCCATTTTGAAAATAATGATAAAGGGCATATTAACTATCGTTTTGAAGTTCCGGCAAGTTTTTTCTATATCCCCAGTCAAATTGATTACTCATAAATAAATTTTGATACTTTGTCAACCAAAGACATTTTTATTTATTAACTACCATTCCCAACAAAAAATCAGCTAAACTAAAATTCAGGTAAAAACTACAGAAAAATCAAGATTAATATGACAAAGGTATTTGTCAATTAATTTAATTTATCAGATTAATCTACCATTTCATTCTACAAAAATACACTAAGTCAAAGTGTATTTTTTATCATGCACATTTTAAGCTAGGTATAAGTACCTCAAGCTCAGTGTGAATTCATTTTTTATTTCTGGAAGCTTTTTGCTGCAAGAGTTAAAATCGCAGATAAAGTAAAAATTTCACAAGACCTATGAAGACTGCTGAGAAGTTCGCTGCAGGTTGGTTGTTGATGCTTGGATTTATATTTTTAAGTTTATCTGTTTCGGCAAAATTAGAAAAAAGTGTTTTTGAAAAAGCACTCAACAGATCTTCGGATCAATTTGAATTTGGTGTTCCAGATGACGAACTGTTGGATGCAATTGAGGAAAAAAATAATCAAGTTGTTGGAGGTCTGGTTTTTGGCTTACCCACATCAATTCTGGGAGGTTGGTTAGCCTTATCGTTATACCGTGATAAACGACAGCAAAGAAATGCTTTGAATCAAAAAATTAACGAACAGCTACAATCAACTTTTTACCGCATGGTTTTAGAAAATGAAGGACGAATTACTGTTTTGAAATTTGCAATGCACTCCCAATTACCCCCAGCTACAGCAAAGGAATATCTTGACCAAAAAGCTAAGGAATTCAATGCTGATTTTAATGTTAACGAAGATGGAGGAATATCTTATTATTTCGATGTCTAAAATTTTTTCGTGAATCAAATGAAAAATAAGTTTGACTGTGAAACACGACCGTCAACTAAATTAGTTTTTTGTTCGCAATTAATAAATAAATTGATTGTTCTGTGACAGTTTTGTGACAGTCAAGAATTAATTTTCTTGCTACGATCCATGAGGATAATTGAGTTGCATTTGGCAATATGACCCAGTTTTTTTTAAGTTTAGCAGCTGCTTTCGGTGGTTTATCTGTTGCTGCTGGAGCTTTTGCATCCCATGCTCTAAAGGAAAAAATTAGCGAACATTATTTAGAAGTTTTTCAAGTGGGTGCTCGCTATCAGATGTACCATGCTTTAGCTTTGTTGCTTGTAGCAGTGTTAATGACACGTGCTCAACCTCCTGAGGGGGTACTTGTTGCTAGTGGTTGGCTTTTTATCATCGGTACTTTTATTTTTTCTGGTAGCTTGTATCTGTTGAGTTTAACTGGAATCAAGTATCTCGGTGCAATTACACCTTTGGGAGGGGCTGCTTTTATTGCAGGTTGGGGGACTTTGGCTTTTGCTGCTTGGACTGTTAAATTTTGATCGGATTTTTTATTGGTAATGAGTAGGCAAAAAACTTATAAAATTACTTCAGAACCAACCCACATCTTCAACCAAGCCATATCTTCTAAGTGCCCATTAGGCAAATATTTATCAACATTTGCAAGAATAATTGCTTGCATTTTTCCAACCCTTATTCCTTTAAATCTATTCCAGAACATGGTGCAACTACCAATAAGATTTTTGCAACAAAATTTAACGAGTAATTGGGTGACCCGGATCGCGATCGCTAAAAGTTATGATTCCAAAATGTTATTGGATGCTAGATCTTAATTAAAAGTTATACAAATCAAGCAACAACATGATGTAGTGTGAAGCTAGCTATATACATACTTTATGGAGTTAACTATGCTTTCTTGGTGCAAAGAACATTCCCAACAAGTCTATGATTCCACAAGTAAGAAGTGAAATAACTTTGGTGGTTGTTCGGGTAAATGAATAAATTTTTGAGAATAGCCAAACCATCAAAACAAATATAAACCATTGAATTACGGATAAAAATTCAAGTAGCACAATAAAAAATTTCCGAATCCACCTAACTAATTTATTGCTAGATAGTATCTTTTTTGTAGAAGTTGAGTGCGTCGATATATTTATCGTAGAAGCTTGTGGTAAGACAAAGAGCCACAAAACAACAACAAAAACTACAATTCCAATTACAAATATTTTCAGAAAGCGCAAGACTTTATTGAATAGATGTGGCTCTCTATTTATTTGAGACCTAAAAAAGGATATTGTCCCTAATATTGCAGAGATTAAAGAAACTATAAATTCAATAATTTCCAGCATATTTATTTTCTGACCAGTACAAGAATTTGGCTCGCTTTACGATCTGTGCTCTGATAACAAATCGGATCTTGCTTGAGACTCACTCTCTATGAAACCTCTTCTATAATGTTGAAATTTCTCCAACACTCATTCCTGAAAGAGGTAATCCCATTTAGTATTACTCCTGAAATGAAACCATCCGCAATAGTGTTTGGGTTACACCAATTTCATTTAGTGAGGCTACCAAGATGAAACTCAATTACAAGATATGATTTTATTCCTGGCATACCATTTGTAGCTTGAATTTAGGAAATTGGTATTAGAGTAAATATCAAAAATATGTCCATCAAAAATCCGTGCATCAAAAATCTGTAGATATAAAATCTGTGCATACAAAATTTATCCATCGATTGCATTGTACTGATAGCCTCCAAAATAGATAGATTGTATGTAGTTATTTAGTTGTTTGTCAGGAACTTCTAGCTGATTTGGGTTTATGACATTTTCAATATTACAGAATTAATAAGTAGGATAATAGTACACTTGTGGGTAATTTTTTAGTTCGCAAATTAAATTAGATTCTCTTTATCAGTGGGACTTAAACAAAAATCAAGCCCAAATAAAGCTGTCATATTCAATTTAGCTGCATAGCAGCTTATCTCCTAATATCATGTCCGCTTAATTATTTATTAAAAAATATGTTTGTTTGTAGTAGCGCTTGAGCGCCAATATCTTTACTATGGCGCTCAAGCGCTACTACGAACCTGATCGCAAGTGTTTTACCGGACATGATATGACTCCTGTTTCCTGTCTTCTGGATCCTGCATTTCCCTAGAAAGTCAAGCAATCTTTATTACTTAAAACTACTTTATTTTAAATTTTAGTTACACAAAGAAACAATTGTTTAAAATTTGCTAATGCAATTGCACCAGAATTGCACAAAACCTTTGGTTATATGGTTATAGTCCGAAAGCCGCTGAATTCCTAACTTGAACGCAAAAGATTAATGTTTTTTGAGTCAAGCGAGAAATCGAATTCACTCATTTATATCCTTAGCTAACCCTCAGTTTTTTGTGAGAAGTTAGGTTTCAGCTTTCTAGAATTCCATTTGTGCGATTAAATATATAGGGGATACTTAGATGTTAGATGCATTTACCCGGGTTATTTCCCAAGCTGATACTCGGGGTGTTTACCTTAGCAACGAGCAATTTGACGCCCTCAGCAATATGGTTGCTGAAAGTAACAAGCGTATGGATATAGTTAATCGCATCACAGGTAATGCTTCAACTATTGTTGCTAATGCTGCTCGCGCTTTATTTGCCGAACAACCCCAGTTGATCGCTCCTGGTGGTAATGCTTATACCAGTCGTCGTATGGCTGCTTGTTTGCGAGATATGGAAATTGTCTTGCGCTATGTTACTTATGCCGTTTTTGCTGGAGATGCTTCTGTTTTAGAGGATCGCTGTTTGAATGGTTTACGAGAAACCTATGTTGCTCTAGGAGTACCTGGCGGTTCTGTTGCCGAAGGTATTAATAAAATGAAGGAAGCTGCGATCGCAATCGCAGGTAGCAGAGAAGGTATCACTCCTGGGGATTGTAGTTCTTTGATGTCTGAGTTGAGTAGTTACTTCGACCGTGCAGCATCAGCAGTTGGTTAGTAGTTTTCAAAGCCAACATAGATATTTCTTGTATTTCAATAGCAAATAGTAAGTCAAGTTTCCAAAGGAAAATTATCGATGAAAACTCCAATTACTGAAGCAGTATCCTCCGCTGATTCCCAAGGTCGTTTCCTTAGCAGTACCGAAATTCAGGTTGCATTTGGTCGTTTTCGTCAGGCTAGTGCAAGCTTAGAAGCTGCTAAGTCACTAACTAGCAATGCAGATCGTTTAATTAATGGTGCAGCACAAGCTGTTTATCAAAAATTTCCTTATACGACCCAAATGCAGGGAGCAAACTATGCTTCAACCCCTGAGGGTAAAGCTAAATGTGCTCGGGATATTGGCTACTACTTACGTATGGTTACCTACTGTCTTGTAGCCGGAGGTACTGGTCCTATGGATGACTATCTGATATCGGGAATTGCTGAAATTAATAGTACTTTTGAGTTATCTCCAAGCTGGTACGTAGAGGCTCTCAAATATATCAAAGGAAACCATGGTTTAAGTGGTGATCCTGCTGTTGAAGCAAACTCCTATATTGATTACGCTATCAATGCTTTGAGCTAGAACTTTAAGCTAAGTGAGCTAAAATTTTTCTCATTGCTCGGCGTTACAAGTAGCTATCAATTAAAGTCTATTTATCAGTATTTATTAGATACTTAGATTTTAGATATTTTCTTGTAATTCCGAGCAATACCAAAAAATAATCTTAAGAAAATAAACCTCGTTTGTGGCGCAGACATAGGATTCAATAACCAAAATCCAGGAACAAAATCTAAGAAGACATAATTCAGAAAAGCACAATCTAGGAGCAAAATCAGTGGCAATTACTGCAACAGCATCTCGTTTAGGAACTTCTGCATTTAGCGATGAAACTCCTTTAGAATTGCGTCCTAACTGGAATCAAGAGGATGCAAAATTTGTCATTAATGCCATTTACCGACAAATTTTAGGGAACGACCATCTGATGCAATCCGAGCGTCTCACCAGTGCTGAATCTTTATTATGTAATGGTGCGATATCTGTTCGCGAATTTGTACGCGGAGTCGCGAAGTCGGAACTTTATAAATCAAAATTTTTCTATGATAATTATCATCCACGCACAATTGAGTTAAACTTCAAACACTTACTCGGTCGCGCACCTTACGATGAATCAGAAATTATTTACCATCTAGATATTTATCAAAATCAAGGCTTTGAAGCAGATATCGATTCTTATATTGATTCTGAAGAATATAATGAAAATTTTGGCGATAATATTGTACCTTATTATCGTGGTTTTTCTAACCAACCAGGACAGAAAACCGTCGGTTTTACCAGAATGTTTCAGCTATATCGGGGTTATGCTAATAGCGATCGCGCCCAAGGAAATAAAGGTCGCCCTAGTTTAACCTATGAATTAGCTCGCAATATGGCAAATCCTATCCGTACTCCAGATATGGGACAAGCGTTGAGTGGAGTCACTGCGACTGGTCGAGGAAATTTATATCGTTTGCGGGTAAGCCAAGGAGCGCGGGGAAGAGCGCCCCAATTAAGACGTAGCATTAAGGAATATGTTGTTCCTTACGAAAGACTTTCTCGAATTTTACAAAATTTGAATAAGAATGGTTGTCAAATTCTCAGCATTGAAAATGCCTAAGCTAAGATTAATTTTGGCATATTTAAATTTATACTTGTAGGAGAAAATAAAAACGTGGCAATTACACAAGCAGCATCCCGTTTAGGAGTTTCTGCATTTAGTCAAAGCAAACCTGTAGAGTTACGACCTAACTGGAGTAATGAAGATGCTCAAATCGCCATCAAAGCCGTTTATCGACAGGTACTTGGTAATGACTATATTATGGCTTCTGAGCGTTTGATTAGTATAGAATCTTTACTGTGTAACGGTTCGATTACTGTACGGGAATTTGTACGGGCTGTAGCTAAATCGGAACTGTATAAGTCTAAATTTCTTTATGGTAGTTTCCAGACCAGAACTATTGAGTTAAATTTAAAACATTTACTTGGTCGCGCTCCTTACGATGAATCAGAGGTAATTTATCACCTCGACCTCTACCAAAATAAAGGTTTTGAGGCAGATATTGACTCTTATATTGATTCTGCGGAATATTATGACAATTTTGGTGATGATGTAGTACCTTTTTACCGGGGTTTTTCCACTCAGTTTCAGCAAAAAACAGTTGGTTTCACCCGGATGTTTCAACTGTATCGGGGTTATGCTAATAGCGATCGCGCTCAGATTGCAGGTACAAAGTCTCGTTTAGCAAAAGAATTAGCATCTAATAAAGCTTCTGCGGTGGTTAGTCCTTCCGGAGGTGGTGATGGTTGGGCTTATCAAGCTTCTAACCAAGGTATAGCTCAGAATAAAACCTTTAGAAATTCTAATCGGGAAGGTCGTATTTATCGCATAGAAGTTTCGGGGATGAATTTACCGAGATATCCAAAAGTACGGCGTGTTAGTAAAGCATTATTGGTTCCCTACGAACAGCTATCGGGTACTTTAAAACAAATCAATAAAATGGGTGGCAAAGTTGCAAGTATTACTTTGGCGTAGGTGATTCTAGCATAATTCAGTCTGGCATAAATTAAGTCTGGTATTTATATAAAAGTATCTGTGGAAATTTAAGAAATGTTGGGAAAATCTTTAATCGGTGGTAGATCTAATTCTGCTTCTAGTAACCGTATTTTTGTTTATGAGGTTACTGGATTGAGACAAAACGACCAAAATGATGCTAATAGCTATCCTTTCCGTACTAGTGGTAGTGTTTTCATTCAAGTTCCTTACAGTCGCATGAATGCAGAAATGGTTCGTATTACTCGTATGGGAGGAAAAATTGTGAATATTCGTCCTCTTGATGCGGTGGAAAGCACTACTCCATCTGAGTAATGATCGATATACTATTTAAGTTTGCCAAGTAATGATTTTTGTAGAGATGACTCTTCCCTAAGACAGATTAGGAGGGGGGTTGAGTTGTCTCTACGGGGTTTTGAGGAAAAATAAATCTTGATAAGTAAAAACGAAAGGATACACCATAGTTTCACACATCCTTTTTTGTTAAATCAGTTAATTTTCATGAACTTTTAGTTGCAAAATTTAAATTAGGGTTAATCTATAATAAAAAATTAATCAATAATTCAATAATTAAAACTTATGCAGCGAGTAGGAGAATTTCAAGGAGAGAAATCATTACTCCAAGCTGTATTTGAACATTCTGCCGAAGCGATCGCAATTCTTGACCAACAAAATAATTTTGTAGAGGTCAATCGAGCAGCTTGTGAGTTATTTGGTTCGACCAAAAAAGATTTAATTGGTCAGTCAATAGCAGTTTTTTTAACCTCCCCTCTAAATTGGGAACATGAGCAAGATATCGAAGAAATTCAAATTCGACATCTTGATGGGACAATCCGCACTGTAGAGCATAGCAGAGTTAAAGAATTATTACCCAACTACAACTTATTAGTTTTCAGGGATGTTACCGATCTCAAGCGAGCAGCAGCAGAAGAACTCCACCGAGAACATCAAAAAGTAGAGTTATTTGCAGAAGTTACTCTCAAAATTCGTCAATCGCTACAACTCAAAGAAATCCTGCAAACAGCAGTTAATGAAGTACAAAGAATTTTAAATGCTGACCGAGTATTAATTTATCAAGTTTTTGCCGATGGTACTGGTAAGTCTATTAGTGAAGCTGTGTTACCTGAGTATCCTGCTGTTTTAGGTGTTGTATTTCCTGAAGAAGTATTTCCCCGAGAATATCGAGAACTCTATGGAGGGGGAAGGGTAAAAGCTATTACTGATATACATTCTCCTGATGCAGGATTGGCTGAATGCTTAGTTGAATTTATGGACGAATGGACAGTAAAAGCTAAATTAGTGGTACCAATCCTGCAAAATCTTAATCCTCAGACTAACGATTCTAAAATTAAAAATTCTAAAATTAAAGATTCTAAAACTAAAGATTCTAAGATTAAAGATTCTAAAATTAAAGATTCTAAAACTGATGAACCTGGAATTCATAGCCAGCTATGGGGTTTGTTAATTGCTCATCAATGTAAAAATACCCGAGACTGGAAAGATTTTGAGTTGGAGTTAATGCAACAACTTGCAGACCAAATCGGTATTGCTTTGTCCCAAGGAGAATTACTAGAAAATCTAGAAGAATTGATCGCCCAACGTACGGCGAAACTAAGACAGGTTAACAGTAATCTTCAGCAGGAAATTAACGATCGCCTGATGGTAGAAGCTGCATTACGTCGCAGTGAAGAGCAGTTACGTTTGATTGCTAACGGACTACCAGTTTTAATTGCTTATGTGGATAAACAACAGCTTTATCGTTTCAATAATGAAGCTTACCAAACCTGGTTAGGGTTATCTCCAAGTAAAATTTATGGCTGTCATCTGGAAAAAGTTCATGGTACAGAAGAATACCAAAAAATTCGGAAATATGTAGAAAGTGCGCTTTCTGGAGAAAAAGTTACTTATGAACAAGATATCACTTTCCAAGATGGATGCAGTCACTCTGTCAACATTACCTACATACCCCACATAAACGAACAGCAAAAAAATGTAGTAAAAGGATTTTTTGCTCTCACTAGTGATATTAGCGAACGCAAAGCTATTGAACGGATGAAAGATGAATTTATTTCCGTAGTCAGTCACGAACTGCGTACACCACTAACATCCATTCACAGTTCTTTGAAAATTCTGGCTACGGGAAAACTGGGTAACCTTTCCAATAAAGGACAGCGAATGTTGCAAATTGCTGATGAACAAACAGAACGTTTGGTGCGCTTAGTTAACAATGTCCTAGATTTACAAAGCATCCAGTCAGGCAAAATAAAAATGAATAAGAAAGCCTGCAAAGTTACAGAACTTATGATTGAAGCAGCCCAAACTATGCAAACAATGGCTACTGAGCATGGAGTTAAGCTATTTACTGAGTCGGTTGATTTTGTGGTTTGGGCAGATCGTGATTATATCGTTCAAACCCTGACTAACTTATTGAGTAATGCAATTAAATTTTCCCCTTCAGATAGTTGTGTTTGGCTATCTGCGAAAATAGAAGCGTCACCAAAGAAAACCAGAAGCAAAAAATTAATCCCTTACGTTACCTTTGAAGTTAAAGACCGAGGACAAGGAATTCCCACAAGTCAATTAGAAACTATTTTCGAGCGTTTTCACCAAGTTGACTCTTCCAATTCCCGTAAAAAAGGTGGAACTGGTTTAGGATTAGCAATTTGTCGGCAAATTATTGAAGGACATGGGGGTAAAATTTGGGCGGAGAGTTGCCAGCAAAAAGGCAGTAGTTTTTACTTTACCCTACCCGCGATTATACAAAATAACAGCGAGCAGACAAAAATTGAACTGACAACAAGCGAACCGAAAGAGAGCGATCGCCATGAGTGATAAATGTATTTTACTGATTGATGATGAAGAAACGATTCAGGAAGTCGTGCAAATCGGCATAGAAATTGAAACAGGTTGGAAAGTATCTATTGCTTCTTCTGGTTTGGAAGGAATCACTACAGCCCAAAGTGAGCAACCAGACGCAATTCTCCTTGATGTGATGATGCCAGATATGGATGGAATTTCTACCCTTGCAAGGTTAAAATCTAACCCTAGCACCAATTCAATTCCAGTAATTTTACTGACAGCAAAAACCCAAATCGTTGATACAAACGAGTTTGAAAATATGGGGGCGGTCGATGTCATTACTAAACCTTTCAATTCTATGACTTTAGCCAGTAAAATCGCCAAAATACTCCACTGGAAACTATAAGATAAAATGAGTAATGTAAATAATAAATGAGTTAGAAAAAGCTATATATAAGTAAGTAAATTATTTTTATATTTTCACAAATCAGTAACATTTAGTTAATAAATGAAAATGTATGAATTAATTGTATTTGAAAATCATTATTCTGTAGTGAAAAAACAACTTAACAAGTTCAATTAATTAGTTCCCAAATTATTATAGTTTCCTATATTTGTTCATAGTGAAAATATTTTCTGAAGATATTAATTGAATAACGCTAAAGTTATTAAAGGGGATAGGCAATTTTGGGGGATGTCAACATGAGAATATTAGTAGTAGATGATGATCGAACCTTAGTTGATGTACTCAAAAAAAGTCTTGCAGAACTGAATTATGCGATCGATGCTGTTCATGATGGGGAACAAGGATGGATTTATGGTTCTACCTACACATATGATTTAATTATTTTAGACTGGTCTTTACCTAAGCTTGATGGTATTAGTCTTTGTCAGCGTTTTCGTGAAAATGGCTATCATATGCCTATTCTTTTACTAACATCTCGCAACGGTAGTCAAGCCAAAATTCAGGGACTTGATGCAGGAGCAGATGATTATTTGGGTAAACCTTTTGATATTGATGAATTAGCTGCTCGGATTCGAGCTTTATTGCGTCGTGTAAACTCCAACTCCCGTCCAGTTTTAAGTTGGGGTGATTTACAACTAGATCCTTGTAGTGGTGAAGTTAAATATCAGGGACAATTGTTATTATTGACGGGAAAAGAATACGGATTACTTGAATTATTTTTACGCCACAGTCAAAAAATATTTAGTATTGAAGAAATTATTCAAAGTTTGTGGTCTTCGGTAGAGTATCCCGCTCATGCAACAGTTCGCTCCCATTTAAGACGTTTAAGAAATCAATTAAAATTAGCTGGTTTATCTCAAGACCCGATCGAAACCGTACGAGGACGAGGATATTGTTTAAAAAAATTACCTCAAGTTAGTAATCCTCAAAACCAAATTACATCAAATGTTGCGAAAGATAGTAAAAATGACAAAACATCCCTACATTTAACAGCATTAAACTCAATCTGGGAAAAACATCGACAGCGCAACAAACAGCAATTATTTATTTTAGAATCAGCTATCAAAGCTTTAAAAGAGGGATGTCTCAATCAAAGCGATCGCCAAGAAGCAAAATTAATTGCTCACAACTTAGCAGGAAATTTGGGTATTTTTGGTTTTGATACAGAATCGCAATTAGCAAAAGAATTAGAGCAACTTTTGGAAATAGATATTAATCAAGACAGCGTACAATTGCAGCAACTAGAAAGCATTTTTAACACCTTAAATAAAAACTTATTTGGAGAAGAGGAGCCGGAAAATAATCTTTCCGACCGAGTTTCTTCCCAATTAGGACAACATTCACCTTTGTTGTTAATTGTGGATGATGATACAAAATTTACTGAAGAATTAACCCAAGAAGCAACAACTCAAGGAATTAGAACCGTGTTCGCAACTACTCCTGACTCAGCTAGATCTTGGTTGGATGGAGAAGAATATCAAGAATTTCCCGATGTAGTTATTATCAAGGTGTCTTTTGCTCGCTCTGCGTTCGATCCAACGTTACGCTCCAAATATTTATCTTTAATTGCTGAATTCAACTTACTCACACCATCAATTCCCGTTTTAGCGATCGCCGATAGCGATCGAGTTGAAGACCGCTTACATGTAGCACGACATGGAAGTTCTTTTTACTTAAAACAACCAATTACCCCCATTCAAGTTATTGACTTTTGTAAACAAGTAATAGAACGTTCCCGAGACAAAAGAATCATGGTCGTAGATGATGACTCAGACCTATTACGATTATTACCGTCCCTATTAGAACCTTGGAAATTTCAGCTTACAACCTTAGACGATCCGCGACAATTCTGGGAAGTACTTCAAGTTATCAATCCCCATTTACTGGTACTAGATATTGAAATGCCACACATCAGTGGAATTGAATTATGTCAAGTACTTCGCAATCATTCTTATTGGTGTAAACTTCCCGTTTTATTCCTCAGCATTCATAAGGATATAACTTTGAGAGAACAAGCGCTGACGAGTGGTGCTGATGATTTTATAAATAAACCCGTAATAGCGAAACAGCTTGCTGTTCGCATTCTTAATTGTTTAGAACGAAGGGCTTAATTATATTTTTCTACACTATAGTGTAAGTTTGGTGAATTCGCTTACGATAATCGTAATTTTCGAGAAGAATAACAGTAAATTTTAGTGCGATCACTTTTGTAATATTTGAGAACCCAACACAATAGCTAAAAATCCAATAAATTAAAGTGTTGAGTTGGAAGTTGATAAATCTGTATAAATATGTAGTCTTCCGATAATAAGTAAAGTATTTTTTACTGAAAATGGAATTATAATTTTATTTGCTGTAAAAATATACAAGGACGTGTACGATGAGTATTGCTCCTCGCGGGATGAATGTTACTGAGGCTTACAGGTTGTATCGTTCAGGTAGCTTATTAGTAAATAGGAAATATCAACGAAAACTTGTTTGGACAGTTGCAGAAAAAGAGAGGCTAATTGGGAGTATTTTAAAGCAATACCCAATTCCATTAATATTATTGGCTGAACGTCCTCAAATACATGGTAGTGGTAAATATGAGATTATAGATGGTATACAAAGATTAAATGCTATATTTAGCTTTATAGAAAATGCGTTTCCATATCAAAAAAAATATTTTAATATCGATGAATTTTCATACGCAAAGCAATTATCTGAAGATGGGAAATTTGAAGCTGTAAAAAAGATGATTCTCTTCTTTCTAGAAAATTATGCGCAGATATTTTAGATTATCAATTAGCTATAACTATTTATACCGCAATGGAGGAAGAAGATATTACAGAGGTTTTTGGTCGAATCAATTCAAGCGGTAAACATTTAAGTCGCCAAGAAAGAAGACAAGCAGGCGTAACTACTGCATTTGCAGAATTAGTTAGAACAATTTCTATGGAGTTACGTGGAGATGTATCAGATAAAGTATTGCATCTCTCTAATATGCCAGAGATAAGCATTGATTCACAAAAGTCAAAACAAGGATATAACATCTTAGCTGAAGACACAATATGGTGTAAGCAATACGCTATAACAATTTCACAATTGCGAGATAGTGAAGATGAACAAATGATTGCCGATATAGTAGCTTCTATTGTGTTAAAAGAACCTTTACCAGTGAGCACTGAACGCTTAGATAGTTTATATGAATCAACAAGTAAATATTCTCACATTATAGAAAGAGAATTGGCAACTTATGGTTTTAAAAAGTTAACTCATGACATTATTAAAACTTTTGCAGTTATGAGAGAAACTATTGAAGCTTATGATTCAGAAGCAAAGGCTTTACTGCGTATTGTTAACCCTGGAAGCAGCAATCCAATTAGAACAGCATTTTACACTATATTTATGGCATTTTTTGATTTGGTTATCTGTCAAAATCTTTCTCCAGTAGATGCTGAAGGAATTATGAGCAGTCTTAGAGGTCTTCAGAAAAAATTAGATTTAAGCAGTCACTATACAAAAACAGAAGACAGAAAAAATAACATTAAGCAAACTAAAGGTTTAATACAAGATTATTTTGCACGAAAAGAACCACCTGCATTAGGACATGGAGTTGAATTAGCACTTGACTTTGAAAATTCTTTGCGACGTTCTAGAATAGAGACTGCAAGATATGAATGCAAACAAGGCTTATTAGATTTATCATCCAAAAGAATTCTGAATAAAGGTTTATTAGAAAAGATTACTCACACTATTTGTGGAATTGCTAATTTAGGTTCAGACACTGATGGGTATATACACATTGGAGTTACTGATTCAAGGGAAGATGCTTATAGAATAAAAGGCTTAGATAATATCGAACCCATTGAAATTAATGGAAGGTATGTTGTTGGTATTGATAGAGAAGCAAAACTCCAGAACAAAAATACAGAGAATTATATAAAGTTGCTAACAAATCAAATTCAAAACTCAGCACTTAGTGAACCATTAAAAACACAAGTTTTAACAAAAATTGACACAATATCATATAAAAATTTTTCAGTTATTAGAATTACCATTCCAGTACAGGAAGATGTTTCATTCATTAATGAAAGAGCTTTTATAAGGCAAGATTCTTCTACTATAGAAGTACAAGGACGAGAGTTGTTAGCTGTTTCTAAGCTATTTAATAAATAAATATTGTAAAGGTGGGACATCGCCCACCCAACATTAATTATTTAACACCGGCTTTTGGCATTCCCAAAATATCTTCAAGTTTCGGCATTTCTTCTAAGGGAATCACTCTTCCTTCATCTTCAAAACCAGCAATTTGGTCGAAGTTCAAATACCGATACAAGTCATCAGCAAAGGGATGAATTTTCTTCGCCACAATTTCCATATATTCCTTTACCGTCGGCATTTTACCTAACAAAGCACAAACCGCAGCTAATTCCGCCGAACCAAGGTAAACTTGCGCACCTTTACCCATACGGTTATTAAAGTTACGGGTGGAAGTAGAAAATACTGTGGCGTTATCTTCTACTCGGGCTTGGTTACCCATACACAGACTACATCCTGGCATTTCGGTACGCGCACCAGCCCCACCAAATATACCGTAAACTCCTTCTTCTTTGAGTTGTTTTTCATCCATGCGGGTTGGAGGACAAATCCACAAACGAGTAGTAACTGTTCCCGAACCTTCCAAGACCTTAGCAGTAGCGCGATAATGTCCGATGTTGGTCATACAGGAACCAATGAAGACTTCATCTATGCGATCGCCCACAACTTCCGATAATAATTTCACGTTATCGGGGTCGTTAGGAGCAGCAACGATGGGTTCTTTGATTTCGTTTAAGTCGATTTCGATGATTTCGGCGTATTCTGCATCGGGGTCAGCTGTCATTAATTGGGGGTTGGCTAACCATTCTTCCATTTTGGCGACGCGACGCATAATGGTTTTTGCATCGGTGTAACCCCGCGCTACCATATTTTTCAATAAGGCGACATTGGAACGCAGATATTCAGATATGGTTTCGGTTCCTAATTTAATCGTACAACCAGCACAGGAACGTTCGGCACTAGCATCGGTAAGTTCAAAGGCTTGTTCTACTTTTAAATCTGGTAAACCTTCTATTTCCAAGATTCGTCCGGCGAAGATATTTTTCTTATTCTTTTTCTCTACCGTCAGCAAAGCTTTCTGAATGGCGACATAGGGAATCGCATTCACAATATCTCGCAAGGTAATACCCGGTTGCAGTTCCCCTTTGAAGCGTACTAGTACTGATTCTGGCATATCCAAGGGCATTACCCCTAATGCAGCAGCAAAAGCTACTAAACCAGAACCTGCGGGGAAGGAAATTCCTAAAGGAAAACGAGTATGGGAGTCACCACCAGTTCCTACGGTATCCGGTAATAACATCCGGTTTAACCAGGAATGAATAATTCCATCACCGGGACGTAAAGCAACCCCAGCACGTTGAGCGAAGAAGTCAGGTAATTCTTTATGAGTTTTGACATCAACTGGTTTGGGATAAGCTGCTGTATGACAGAAACTTTGCATCACTAAGTCTGCACTAAAACCCAAACAAGCCAATTCTTTTAACTCATCGCGGGTCATGGGACCTGTGGTATCTTGGGAACCAACGGTTGTCATAATTGGTTCGCATGACATTCCCGGATGTACTCCAGGTAAACCACAAGCTTTTCCGACCATTTTCTGAGCGAGTGTATAACCCTTACCGGAATCACTGGGGGGTGTTGGACGCTTGAATATAGTACTCGGTTCTAAACCTAATGCTTCCCGAGTTTTATCGGTGAGACTGCGTCCAATTAATAAAGGAATCCGTCCCCCAGCACGAACCTCATCTAAAATAGTTTCGGGTTTTAAGGTAAAAGTGGAAATAACTTCCCCAGCTTCGTTGGTAATTTCACCTTTGTAGGGATGGATGGTAATCACCATACCAGTTTCCATTTTAGTGACATCACACTCAATGGGTAATGCACCAGCATCTTCAGCAGTATTAAAAAATATTGGGGCGATGCTTCCACCTAAAATATACCCCCCAGCCCGTTTGTTAGGTACGAAGGGAATATCATTACCAAGGTGCCATAATACGGAATTAATTGCTGATTTGCGGGAAGAACCGGTTCCTACTACGTCTCCCACATATGCTACCGGGTGTCCTTTTTGCTTTAATTCGGCGATGGTTTCTAAACTTCCGGGTTGGCGAGATTCCAACATTGATAGAGCATGAAGAGGAATATCGGGACGGGTTGTGGCTTCCGTCGCAGGGGATAAATCATCAGTATTGGTTTCCCCAGGAACTTTAAAAACGGTAACAGTAATTTCTGCTGGTACTTCCGGACGAGATGTGAACCACTCACCTTCAGCCCAAGAATCCACAACTCTTTTCGCGTAAGGGTTAGTTTTGGATAAATCCATGATATCGTTAAAGGCATCATACACCAGCAAAGTTTTGCTCAATGCCATTGAGGCGTATGTAGCCAAAGGTTCTTTTGCTTCGCCCCGCATCACCAAGGGCGTTTCTGATGATTCAGACTGGGACAAGCTAGAAGTAGAAGTTTGTAGCAGATCGATTAAAGATTGGACGTTGTAACCCCCAACCATAGTACCCAGCAATTGCACAGCTTCAACCGGCGATATTAGGGGAGAAGTTATTTCTTCTTTAGCAATCGCGCTTAAAAAACCAGCTTTGACATATGCTGCTGGATCCACCCCGGGAGAAACTCGATCTCTCAATAAATTCAGTAACGTTTCTTCTTCACCTTCTGGGGGGTTCTTCAGTAATTCACACAGTTCTGATGTTTGCTTTGCATCTAGTGGTAAAGGAGGAATTCCCAGCGTAGCTCTTTCTTCGACTTGTTTGCGGTATGATTCCAACATTTGACTCTCCATAGTTCGATAAATTTAGATCGGCAAGAATAAAGCTCTGTTTACAATTGCTTTAATTCTCTGGGGATTCATTCTACTGTCATAGCTCTTTGCGCAATCAACTAAAGAGTAATAAATCAGAAAATCGATGGTTCAGAAAAATAATATTCCTGTTATCCATAGAACATGATTTCAAAGACTTGTACGGTGATTTGATGACAGGAATGAGGTAGTAAAATCATTTCAAAAGTTTGGATGGAGAGCTAAAATTAAACACTCAGATAATCGTGCTTATAGTTACTTACATTTTATTCAAAAATATTCGACTATACAAGTGTGAATATATTTTGTCGATTGTTTATCAAAGCGATTACTTTTATTTTTATTTTACAGCTACTTCTAATTAAAACCCACTCTTATCCATCGTCACAGTTTGATTTTGCGTAAAAACTAAAGTTTTTCACCTGATATGATTTATTATTCAACATCTTCTTGCGATCTAAAGTGACCTTTTTGAAATAATGATTTTACTAATTTTTGTAGCTTAGGTTTATGCTCTATTACTTATAAGATAAAATATTTTATTTGTCTGCTGCATTAATTCTAAGGGAATACATATGTCTAAAACTTACACCGTTGAAATCCTCCATCAAGGGGAAACTCATACTTTAGAAGTTCCTGAAAATCAAACTATCTTGTCTGTTGCTGATGAATCAGGATTGGAGTTACCTTCTTCCTGTCATGCTGGTGTTTGTACTACTTGTGCGGGCAAAATTATCAACGATGGTAAAGTAGATCAAACTGATGGTATGGGGGTTAGTCCAGACCTCCAAGCACAAGGTTATGTTTTACTTTGTGTCGCCTATCCTCGCTCCAATCTAAAAATAGAAACGGAAAAAGAAGAAACTGTTTATGAAAAGCAGTTTGGTAAAGGTTAATTGACCGTTATTATCGTTTGCTAGTTGTTAGTGGTTAATTGCTGTTCGCTATAGTTTTAGTCACAATATAGATGAGAAATTAGAACTAGGTTCATAGAGTATTCATATTCTCACAATTCAGGTTCTATTGCTATAGTTAATTACAATTAACCATTGACCATTAGCCAAAATTAACTAGCTTAATTTAAAGCAAATATATTTCATTAAGAGCTACTGTTCTAATACTTAATATATAGTTTTTATATAAGAGCTATAAGTCAATACGGTTCAGATAAGCCCACATTCCTTGGTAGAGACGCGATATATCGCGTCTCTACAGTGCGATTTGTTTTCAAAAAAGTCTTAACTGAACTGTATTGAGCTATAAGTATAAAATATAAAATTTGGATTATACAGGTTTTAAGTTGATTTATTTACCCCAAGTGAAAAGCTTACATCTTAGTCTGATTGTTGTAAATATTTAGTTTTACGTACTCAAGTAGTCGCAGATAAAGCTGCTGGATAATTAGCACCATTGAAAGCAGGAAAATTAATTAAGTTTTTTGTCCTTTGGTGTATTTGAAAGGTTATCCGTTAATCTGTAGTAACAAATAGCCTGAAGTTACTTCAATGACAACTCACTTTATTAGTACAGAAATCGACCTGCAAGATAATCTACAAAAATTACAACTAGCGATTGAAACAGAATTACAGAAACAAGGAGAACCTCTACGCTGGGCGATTACTTCTGTAGATACAGAACAGCAAAAAGTAAAGGTAGAAGCAGTTGTTACCAGAATTACTTAGCAGAGAAAAGGGTACAGAAAATAGTATAGCGATCGCAAAGTTGACTGCAGCTAATTAACGATTCTTAGAAAATACCAAAAAAGTAAATAATCCTATACCATTGATGTCATTTGTGGTGCATTAAGGCTAATACCCAACACACGCTACAAAATCTGATAACTGATAACTGATAACTGATAACTGATAACTGATAACTGAATAAATGCGTCCATACACTGCGATTTTACTTATCCCCACAGGGATCGGAGCTGCAATTGGTGGTTATGCTGGCGATGCAATTCCTGTCGCTAAAGCCCTTTCCCAAGTTTGCGATCGCCTAATAACTCACCCCAATGTTCTCAATGCTGCAACAATGTATTGGAATTTACCTAACTCTTTATATGTGGAAGGTTATGGCTTAGACAAATTTGCTGCAGGAACTTGGGGCTTGCGTCCGGTACATCAAAATAAAATAGGTTTACTTTTAGATAGAGGAATTGAACCAGATTTACGGTTGCGACATTTACAAGCAGCTGATGCAGCGAGAGCAACATTAGGACTTCACCTGACAGATTATGTTATTACTGATGCTCCCCTAAATGTAGAATTACGCAATTCTTCTAGTGGTGCAAGTTGGGGAACCATTGGAAATCTGGATAGTTTGTTGAGAGCAGCAGATGTTTTAATAAATCAAGCTGGTGCGGAAGCGATCGCTGTGGTAGCTCGTTTCCCCGATGAGGTCGATCCAGAAACTGAAAATAATTACCGTCAAGGAAAAGGGGTAGATCCCATTGCTGGAGCTGAAGCGGTAATTAGTCACTCCATTGTCCGAACCTTCAAAATACCTTGCGCTCATTCACCTGCTTTTTTACCCGCACCTCTCGACTCAAACTTATCTCCCCGTTCGGCAGCGGAAGAATTGGGCTATACTTTTATACCTAGTGTTTTTGTTGGTTTAAATCGAGCGCCTCAGTTTATTCTTGAGGGAAGCGATCAACATCCCCAACCTGGAGATATTTGGGCGAATCAAGTTGACGCCGCGATCGCTCCAGTGAATGCTTGTGGAGGTAGCGCCTTACTCAGTTTAAATCAACAAAGATGTGAAATTATTGTTGTAGAAGAAAATCAAACCCAAATTCAAGTCCCTCCAGAACCTTTAGGAATTAAGTCAGTGCGAGTCAAGTCTTATTTGGAAGCTGTAGGTTTTATTGCTGCACATAAAGCAGGTATTAATCCTTCTGCCCTTGGGTCAAATATATATCCTTTGCACTCTTTAAGGAATAATTAATTATATTAACTCTAACAAAATTAACTCTAACAAAATTAACTATGTAACAAAAAATCAAAGTAAAAATCAAAGTAAAAATCAAAATCTCATATCAATTCCAAAAAAACTGCTACACGTCAATTATTTAAGTCTGTTTCCTATTCCCCATTTCCTGTTCCCTATTCCCTGTTCCCTGTTCCCTTTTACAAAAGAAGTGAGCAATTTTAAAAGAAATTGGTATTACTTTGTGACAAACGATCGGTTGACGGTTAACCAGTAATAAATTACTCATGAAAAATGACCAAAAGCCCGAATCAGAAATTCCACCATACCTTACCCGCACTCAAGTACTTGCTGCGATCGGAGTAACAGCGATATTTTTGTGGATAATTGCTAAATTATGGTTGCGATTTGGTAATGTTTATTTAATGTCTTGGCGCTGGGAAGCAAATGAATTGCTTTTAGGAGCAACTTTAGGTCTAACCATAACTGTTTTCAGCAGCTTCGCTTACAAATTTTGGAGTTCATACCGTCAAAATGCAGATTATTATTTAGACATAGTTCTTAAGCCCTTGGTATTTCCCGATCTAATTTGGGTTGGATTGTTACCTGGGTTAAGTGAAGAATTATTGTTTCGCGGGGTGATGTTACCAGCTTTAGGTTTTAACCACCTGGCTGTAATTATTTCTAGTCTTTGCTTTGGTGTCTTGCACTTAAATGGCTCTCAACAATGGTCTTACGTCATTTGGGCTACTATTGTTGGTTTGATATTAGGTTACAGCGCAATCATCAGTGGGAATTTATTGGTACCCATAGTTGCTCATATTACTACCAATTTGCTCTCAAGTTCTATTTGGAAGTTGCTTCAATATTTTGAAATCGACCGTCAGAAGTAAAACAAAAAATAGTATGGATCGGCGGAAATAAAAAACTATCTATAAATCCTAAAAGCTTACTATACATAGGTTTTTATTATTCATAGGTGTCCCAACCTAATTAATAAAGTTATAAGTTGCGATCACCAAGGTGTATTTAAGTGTGAGTGACTATCCCAATAATTACGGATTATTGAAAATTGCAAATAATATTAATGAATAAATACAAATAATCAATCGAATGAATGAATAAATATAAATATTTGCACTTATGTTACTAATTATTTCGCAACATTTCACTTATAAGCAAAGATAAAGTAAGCCATAGAAACAAGCATTATAAACATAATAGGTGCAAGAAATAATTAAATATCTACGGTAGCTCTATTATACTTGTATGACAGAATTGCAGACGAATGAGGATTTAAGAAGAATTTACTTTTACATTTTAATGTACAATAATTTGCGAAGATTAATATTAGTATTTTGTCTATTTTATATTTGCTTATTTTATAATCATTAACAATTACGATGTAAATATAGGTTTATTGTGCATATTTTTGTCGGTATATCCTACGTTCGCTCAGCTATAGTCTGTGCTTACATTTAAAATCTTATGACACTTTATCTTACTTGTACCCTGTTGAGAGTTTAATTGCTGCAAGGGTAGTTGTTATTACTCAGTGTAAGCAAACATAAACTGAATCTTGTATATCTTAGTTCCCTACGCAAATTATTAGCTATTGCTCGGATAGTTATGGATAGTACCAATAGCAACCAATTTCCATCTCAAATAGAGAATCTTAAAATCAAAAGTCAAATCTTGAATCCTCGTCGAGGTTTTTTTTGGGCTGCAAGAACCAGAATCTTGTTTTGGTATGTATTAATCGTTGGTTTTATCTTTGTCGCTTCTATTCCAGCATTTCGTCTACTTCTATATCAGCGCATTGATACTCGAGTTCGTAGAGAACTTAAGGAAAAGATGTACATATTTAATAAATTAGTTGACAATGATACATCTTCTGAATATCTCGATATGGGTGATGGAATAGAAGAGATCCCCCTATGGTTAAAATATGGAGATGAAGAACTGAAACGACGCCTCAAACCTCCATCTTCCATCGCAAAACTAGAAGACTTCTTCAATGCATTCATGGCAAAGCAACTTCCTGAAGATGATACATATTTGTTAACTTTTGTTGATGGAAGATTTTTTAAATCTAGTCCCAGGGGTAGACCAGAAATCTTCGACCGAGATACAAAGTTAATGCAGGATTGGGCAAAATTAACTAAACCAACAAAAGGTGAAATGCAAGCTACCGATGGAGAAACAGGTGGAATAATTTACATCGGTTATCCAGTAACATTTGAAGGTAAAACTTTGGGAGCACTTGTAGTTGCTCACACTATTGATGGCGAACGTTCAGAAATTATTGAAGCTGTCAACGTTGTAATTCAAGTCAGTTGTATTATCTTAATCATAGCCTTGATATTAGCGTGGGTTGTTTCTGGTTGGGTACTTTCTCCCCTGCGGTTATTAGCTGTTACTGCACGTTCCATCGGTGAATCAGACTTAAACCAACGCATTCAAGTCCAAGGAAAGGGAGAAATTGCAGAATTAGCGACCACATTTAATGAAATGATGGATCGTTTACAAGCAGCTTTTAGTACTCAAAGAAGTTTTATTAATGACGCTGGACACGAATTGAGAACGCCAATTACAATTATTCGCGGACATTTAGAACTGATGGGAGACGATCCCGAAGAAAAAGAGGAAACTGTAGCGTTGGTCTTAGATGAATTAGATCGCATGAGTCGGTTTGTCGAAGATTTGATTTTATTGGCAAAAGCAGAACGTCCAGATTTCTTACTACTTGAAACCGTTGACGTTAAGCAATTGACAGAAGAATTATTTATTAAAGCAAAGGGTTTAGCCGATCGTAATTGGTGCTTGGATGGAACTGCTGCGTGTCAGATAGTAATAGATCGTCAACGCCTTACTCAAGCTGTAATGAATATAGCAGGTAATGCAACACATTACACTACTTACAACGACACCATTGCAATTGGTTCTGCTTTAATCGAAGATAAGGTGCATTTTTGGGTACGAGATACCGGCGAAGGAATTGCTTACGAGGATCAAAAACGAATTTTCGAACGTTTTGCTCGTGCAGCGAATAGTCGTCGTCGTTCGGAAGGTGCGGGCTTGGGACTGTCCATTGTTAGGGCGATTGTTGAAGCCCATGATGGTGAAGTTACCCTTACAAGCAAACCAAAAAAAGGTTCAACTTTTACGATTATCTTACCCCTGCAACCACTAAAGACTGAAGAAAAACCACAAGAAATGAAAGTATAGATTTTCCAAATCTTGCTAATTCCGACACCCTACTAATTTTGTCAAGTAATCGATCATGGTATCTTGACTTCTTAATTATTTAAAAATTGCCTAGACATTAAGGAATGTAGATTAAATAAAGTACAAAAGTAGGGTGCTGTTAGCATGGCGTAACGCACCATTTCAAATTTTAGAGTTGCAGTTTATTAAATTCTCATTCCTAACTTATTTATAACTCATCAGGATAGTAAGATGTATAGATAATGACAGGTATATAAGTACGGAATCGACATAAAGACTCGAGCGCAGCACTTTTTTTCCGCTTAATTAATAATTTATATCTATGGCGGATTGCAAATCAAAGAGACACAATATAAGTTCTTCTTAAAAGCACATATAAATGTTTCGAGTTGTACTGCTGACTCCTGTACAGATGGCACAGAAACTGCGTGCGGCGTAGGCGTTAAGCCTCTTCTCTACAACTTATGACTCTCTTGAATCCTAAGACAAATAACAATCGCACAAAAATGAAATTCTCATTCCATTTAAATTATCATCAAACAAACTTAAATTTTTCTTAGGGAAATAATAATTTTTCCCAATAATTATGATATTGATAATTGCTTAGTAAATACTGATGATGTTTTTATGACCCAAGTTCTAATTGCTGAAGACGAATCTCGGATCGCAGCTTTTATAGCAAAAGGACTTCGCGCTAATGGATTTACTCCTACAGTTGCATCAACTGCTGATGAAGTCTTAAGGTTAGCTGTTGGCAAAAAATTTGATATGTTAATACTTGATTTAGGGCTACCGGGTCAAGATGGTTTGGAAGTACTAGAAGAAATACGTGGACAAGGAGAGCAGCTACCTGTAATCATACTCACTGCCCGTGATGATATTAACGACAAAATAGCTGGTTTTGAAGGTGGTGCAGACGATTACATGACCAAACCTTTTCGGTTTGAAGAACTCCTAGCCAGGATTCGTGTCAGACTACGCAAGAAAAGTCAAGGGTTTCCCAAGGAAGAAAATATTCTCAAAGCAGGTAACGTAGAACTCGATTTGCGAACTCGTAAAGCACGGGTAGCAAATGAAATCGTAGACTTACCAGCCCGGGAGTTTACTTTAGCTGAAACATTTCTCCGTCATCCCGGACAAGTTATGAGTCGAGAACAATTATTAGATCGAGTTTGGGGGTATGATTATAATCCTGGTTCTAATATAGTAGATGTTTATGTAGGTTATCTGCGTAAAAAACTGGGGAATAATGTAATTGAAACTGTTAGAGGTATGGGGTATCGTTTGCGGGTGTGAACAAACTTTTTTAAAAGATAGTTAGTTTTGAAGTTTGACTAGGATAATCTAGCTTTAATATGAAGCAATAATACAAAGTAGTAAAATGAACAAAATTTTAATAGTCGAAGATGAAGCCCGTCTTGCAGCCTTTGTTGAAAAAGGTTTACGCAAGAGTGGGTTTCAAACTACGGTTGCAGAAGATGGAGAGCAAGCGATACTCAAAGCTGAATCCGATGATTTTGATTTGGTATTACTTGATTTGGGTCTTCCGATTAAGGATGGTTGGACGGTTTTGCGAGAACTACGCAACAAAGGGAAACTCTATCCAGTAATTGTAGTAACTGCTAATAGCGACGATCGCAATAAAGTAGTAGCAATTAGTGCTGGCGCGAATGATTATGTCACTAAACCTTTTCGCTTTAAGGATTTACTACAAAGAGTTGTTGCACAATTACCAGCTTAGTTTATGGTAATAGTTGGAAAATATAATCTAGTGATTTTCAAAAGATAAGTTAACAGCACTATACCTGCCAACAATTATGTGACTTTGGAATATAGTATTGCTTGTGAAATTGTATTTAAGCAAATAAAGTCATTTTGAGATAGAAACTTATTGCTTTAAAAATTATAATTTCGCTAATCTTGAATTGGCTGATTTTAATCAACCCAAGTTAGTGTTTTCAGGGGAAACTGCAAATTCTGCATTGAAACTGCTTGGTGAAAAATAATTTTTTGTGAGTCAATATGCACTGTATATAGCTAGGCTTTACCTAAAATAGATAATATTTTTGGCGTTGCTGAATGAAAGTATGAATCATGACTGTAGAGACGCGATATATCGCGTCTCTACAAGGATCTCAATTGTGTAAATAAGAAAATTCATATCATAAATCAGCAACGCCATATTTTTTTGTCTTTAGCTCGCTAAAGTATGCAGTTAAATGTCAATACTTAGATGTTGGAGATATTGTAGGTAAAAGCATTTTTAGGGTGATATCCTACTATGGCTTTCACTGGCTGAAGATGTGTTTATTTTTTATCTATGTAATATATATGTCACGATAGAATATTTTTTATCATCTATCTAATGTTAATTAATCAGCGTAGTATATACAGTTTTTTGTCTGGAAGGATAAAGGTTTTTTGGGATCGTGCCAGACAACTACTATTATGTAATATCTAGGTTAAGCATTTGCTACAAGGCTTTGAAACCAAACTTTTGGCTACAGAATTTCTACTCCCTCCAGCCTTTTTCCGCTTACCAGCAGAATTGCGTAAACCCCGAAGCTCATAATCCGGTATAAAACTGTGATTTCTATGAGAAATTTCTCATGAAAACTTCATTCATAACTCATCACGAATTGTGAATCTGTATATAGAGAATCTCGGTTCAATTGTATTTCTCTGGTAGCCAAAACCCAGAAAGTAGTCAGCCTTCAAAGGCTGTAAGGTCAATAAAAACCTTACAAAATACAAGCCGACCTTCCCTAAGGTTAGAGGCTGACTCTTTTCTTTGACAAGCAATTTGCCAGATTCAAGATTTCTCACATGACGAAGATTTCTACCACAGGAAACAGGATTTAGTAAGAAATCGCAGTTTTTAAACAGTCCAAAAAATCGAGGAAAATCGAACTATGAGACTGATGGTTTACTCTCACGATGCTTTTGGTTTAGGGAATATTCGGAGGATGCTGGCTATATGCGAACATCTGCTGAGTGAGATAAATAATCTTTCAATACTGTTAATATCTGGCTCGCCGATGTTGCAAGGATTTCGCTTACCACCAGGATTAGATTACATTAAACTTCCTTGTCTTAATCGTGGTGAAGTTGGCAAAGTTTCGGTGAAGTATTTGGGTACTGATGTTAATGAAACAGTCAAATTAAGGTCGGATTTAATTTTATCTGCAGCGGTTAACTTTAAACCCGATCTACTGATGGTGGACAAGAAACCCTACGGGTTAAAAAACGAGTTACAGCAGACTATCCATTATCTCAATAGTTCTCTTCCCCAAACGAAGTTAGTCCTTTTATTACGTGATATTCTTGATACTCCAGAAAAAACTGTTTTGGAATGGCAAAGCCAATCCTACTATGAAACGGTTGAAAAATTTTATGACCGGATTTTAGTTGTAGGAATGCCTGAGGTCTTTGATGTTTGCAGAAAATATCAATTTCCAACAGCAATTGCCCATAAAACTAGTTACTGTGGCTATATTCGTCGTGAAGCAGGTTCTAAAAGTGCAGAACTGATCCGTCAAGAATTAAAAATATCTGCAGACGAACGTCTTGTTTTAGTTACTCCCGGTGGCGGACAAGATGGTTATCATTTAATCGATACCTACTTAGCTGGTTTAGATGTTTTCTCTAAGGAAGAGCAATTTACAATCAAAAGTCTAGTTCTCTGCGGTCCGGAAATGTGTGCATCTCGAAGAAAATCTTTATTTGAGAAGGCAGATAATCATCCACAGGTGGAAATGCGAGAGTTTACAGATGATTTGATGAGTTATATGACCGCTGCAGATGCAGTAGTTGGAATGGGTGGATATAACACAGTCTGTGAGATTCTTTCGGCGAGAAAACCTGCAACTATCGTACCTAGGTTTAAGCCTTCTAAAGAGCAATTAATGCGTGCAGCGAGAATCAGTCGGTTAGGGTTATGCAAAATGATTCATCCACAGCATTTAACCCCTGACGCCCTGGCAAATTCCTTATTGAGTCAGCTATCATTTGACCAACTTACTCCTAAAATTCAACTCGATCTTAATGCACTTCCAAGAATTTCCCATTATATTGGTCAGCTGTTATCTTTGAAAGTAGAACAAAGTAAAGTTTTTTACATAAGTTCTCCCCATTCAGAATCATCCAATTTAGTTGCCGCATTACAGTAAGCAGTTTTAATAATCTGTACTTAAATAACCTTCATCTACATATACCAACCAATTTTAATATTTATTCGGGAACTAATTATTATGAAAAAAATTATGTTTTATTGTCAGTACTTGACAGGAATGGGGCATTTAGTTAGAAGTACAGAAATTGTAAAGAGTTTAGCAGAAAGATTTCAAGTCTACTTTATTAATGGTGGTCCGATTGTAGAAGGTTTTGAAATTCCTAAAAATGTCAAATCAATTTTTCTGCCATCTCTTTGGTTGGAGAAAGGTAAATTTCAAATATCTGAGGGCTGTCAGAGTGTTGAACAAGTCAAAGAAATTAGAAATAATCAGTTGATAACTGCTTTTGACCGAATCCAACCTGATTGTTTAATTACAGAATTTTTCCCCTTTGGCAGACATAAGTTATTCTTTGAATTACTTCCCTTGCTAGAACATGTAAAATCTTCATCTCCTGAAACAAAAATTGTATCTAGCATTAGAGATGTAATTGGTAGAAAAACTCTCAATGAAGAATCAGATATCATTTGTAAACTCATCAACCAATATTTTGATTTGATTCTTTGCCATTCCGATCCAAGTTTTCAAACATTTACAGATAATTTTCCCAGACATCAAGAACTTAGATGCGAAGTTAAATATACTGGGTTTGTAGCTCAATCATTGGAAGAAAACTTACAAAAATCCCAGCAGCTAGATATAGATGTTGATAAGCCTTTTATTGTTGCTAGTGTTGGTGGTGGACGATTAGGCTATGGATTATTAGAAACAATTGTCGAAAGCGGTAAAATTTTAGCACATAAGATTCCTCATAATATTCACATATTTACTGGTCCTTTTATGCCAGATAGTCAATTTTTAAGTTTACAAAAAGCTGCTGCTAATCAAAAAAATATTAAGTTAAAAAAATACACTTCCCAGTTAGCTGAATATATGAAAAAAGCAGAACTTTCTATTAGTTTAACTGGTTATAATACTACTATGAATATTCTCAGAACAGGTGTTCGTTCCATTGTGGCACCTATCGGACATTACAGCCAAGATAACGAACAACTAATTAGGACGAAGAAGTTAGAGAAGCTAGGGATTGTACAAGTTGTAGATCCGAATTCTTTAAAAGCAAACCACCTCGCAGCAAAAATTATTGAATCTCTCAATCACAAACAAATCGAAAATTATACCAACTTATTTGATTTGGAAGGTGCACAAAAAACTCTGAATATCCTGGAACAATTTTTGGGAGTTAGTCAAGCCTCAATAATTAAGAATTATCAACCTTCAATGATCAAATATTAATTTTTTATTTTGATATATCTTATGAAACATCAAATCCCTCTAACTTTGCGAAAAAACAATTGACATAAATCAAATGAAAAATCGACGCAAACAAAAAACAACTAAGGGAGTTATCTCCGGAATTTTCAAAATATTACGAAAATTGTCTCCCTATCTTCGCAAACACAAAATTCCGATCGCACTTTCATTTCTAGCGCTGTTATTTGAATCGGGATTGCAGTTATTAGAACCTTGGCCTCTTAAATATGTATTTGACCATATTCTGATACCAGCACATAATAATTCTCCAGGAGCTGCAGGGGCTTTTGGGATGCCGACGATGGTATTGCTCGGTCTTTTGACTGCAGGTATTGTGGGAATCGCAGGTTTGTCCAGTATGGCATCTTATCTCAGCACCTACGGTATTTCAATGGTTGTGGTGCAAATCCTATCGGAAGTACGGGGTAAACTTTTCTCTCACCTACAGCGCTTGTCTCTTTCTTTTCACCAGCAATTTAAGAGTGGAGACTTGATTACTCGGGTGACAACCGATATGGACAAAATGCGGAATGTCGCCATTAGCAATGCTTTACCCTTAGTAACAAATTTGATATTCCTTTTGGGTATGTCCATAGTAATGTTTTGGCTTAATTGGGAGCTTGCATTACTAGCGATGGCAATTTTCCCTTTGTTTATAATTTTGAATGCCCACCTACTAATAAGAATTCGGAGTTTTTCTAGTCAACATCGCCAATCTGAAGGGGTTTTAGCTTCTACAACTGGCGAGACGATGGGTGCGATTAAGGTCATACAGGCGCTATCTTTGCATGATCGCCAACAGAGTATCTTTGTTGAGCAAAACAAGAAAAGTTTAGAGGAAGTTATTCAGTCTTTAAGACTTTCCGCTGCGTTACAACGAACCGTCAAGGTATTAATGGCTTTAATCGTCGCTGTAGTTTTATGGCGCGGTTCCCAAGTAGTACAACACCAAGAATTAACTCCAGGGGAACTTTTAGTATTTATCACTTACTTGAAGAATGCTTTCCAACCCATACGCAAACTATCCAACCAAATCCGCCAAATCACTAAGGCTGTAGCTTCGGGAGAACGGGTAATCGAACTATTGGAATACGAACCAAATGTGCGAGATTTACCAAATTCCAAAAAAGCTCATCCTTTCTTTGGTGCGGTACGTTTTGAAAATGTCAGCTTTGGTTACGATCCAGAGCGAACCTTATTAAAAAACATTAACTTCTCGGTACAACCGGGTCAAACATTAGCGTTAGTTGGACCCTCTGGTAATGGTAAATCAACTTTACTTAGCTTAATTCTTCGTCTTTATGACCCCCAAGAAGGTCGAATTTTAATTGACGGTCAGGATATTCGTGAGTATAAATTGGACTCATTGCGCCAACAAATCAGTATAGTTTTGCAAGAAAGTGTTTTATTTGCAGCTAGTGTCCGAGAAAACATTGCTTGCGGTAAGATTGGTGCTTCCAATAAAGAGGTAGAAAAAGCTGCTCGGTTAGCAAATGCCCATGAGTTTATCATGAAGTTACCCCAAGGATATGACACAGTTTTGGGAGAACGCGGTGCAACATTATCAGGTGGTCAAAGACAGCGAATTGCTATTGCTCGGGCGGCTATTCGTAAGGCACCAATTGTGATTCTTGACGAGCCAACAACCGGTTTGGACAGCGCTAGCGAGCATAGTGTAAATTCTGCTCTCAAACAAATAACCCAAGACCAAACAACTTTCATGATTTCCCACAACCTCAGAGCAACTCAAGATGCAGATTTAATTCTCTATGTTGAAAGCGGGACCGTACGGGAAAAAGGTACTCATGAAGAACTAATGCGCTTGGGTGGTTGCTATGCAACTTTGTATCGGCTGCAAAACATTGTGAGTGAGGATAAATACAGAGGAGATACTTATGCCTTCGGAAATTAAGGAAGATTCCAAGACTCGAATAATACTTTTACGTCATGGAGAAAGTACTTATAATCGGCTTGAATTATACCAAGGCAGTTGTAATGATTCTGTATTAACAACTAATGGGATTCTTGATGCTCAACACACTGGAATTTATTTGGCAGAATTAGGATTAAACAACAAAAATTTGGATCTAATCTATTCCAGTTCCTTAAGGCGATCTTATGATACAGCCCAAGAGATAGCGCAAGCAATCGCTAATACTTTTGAGCCGAAAATTATTCATACCAGCGATTTACTTTGGGAAACAGATTTACCGCAATGGCGAGGTTTAGGGATTAAGTATGTACGGAAAAATTTTCCCGAAGAATATCATACATGGAAGCATAGTCCCCAGGATTTTTTCATGGAATCTATCGAAGGAGTAGATAATGAAGTAGATAGTGTTTCTCGTTTTTATCCCCTGATCGATCTCTACAGCAAGATTCGCTTATTTTGGCAAGATTTACTACGGAATCATTTTGGTCAAACTATTTTAGTTATAGCCCATGGAGGTAGTAACCGAGCTTTAATTAGTATAGCACTGGGAATCGAACCCAAACGCTATCATTGCATTCAACAATCAAATTGCGGCATTAGTGTATTGCAATTTAGCGATAATTCTTTGGGGTCAGGACGACTCGAAGCAATGAACCTAAATTCTCATATGGGTTATACTATGCCTAAACTTCAAGAGGGTGCTGGAGGTATACGTTTATTATTAGTATCTCCCGAAAACAATTTAGTTAAGAAACATAAATTAATTTCATGTTTGAGAGATGTTATTTTAGATTTTAGTATTTTAGAAGAAAGTAATAATTGTTTTGAGACTGGACGAAAGATTTTAAAATATCATCCAGCCACATCACAAATCTCGGCAAATTCTCCAAAATTTCTGCAATATTATACAAATATAATTAAGAAAAGACTTCAAATCAGCACAGAAAACAAGTTATCTAACGGGCTAGTTGTAGCTGAATTAGAAACTATTAAGAAACTCATAGGTAATATCTTGGGAATGAGTTGCCAAAATTTAGAAAAATTAAATCTACAACCAGGAACAATCAGCGCAATTCACTACCCCAGTGTTGAGCTTCCTCCAGTTTTACAAGCAATGAATACGTCAGAATCAGAAAAATATTTAATCTATAAACCTGAATTTGCTCAAAGTTATCTGTTTTAAATTTTTCTGAGCCAAAGTGTGATTTTTCTCATCTAAAATTTTAATTAAAGCACTTTTTATCCAAACCTATTTTTTACCCAAATCTGTTTTTAATTAACACCCTAGAAGATAAATAAAACAAATTTAAATCATTTTACCCTTGATAAAATATTAATAATTTGAAAATTTTCCCTATTACCTGTTTCCTTGTACAAACAAATTTTAATAAAACTGAAGCATTGATGTTACAAGATTTGTGATAAAACAAACTATGAAAATAGCGTTTTTAGTGTGGCGTTTCCCAGTTATTTCAGAAGCATTTATCTTAAATCAAATTACAGGATTAATCGACCGAGGACATGAAGTTCATATCCATGCAGTGAACGGTCCTCCTGTTAATATGCCTAAAGTACATCCAGCAGTTGAAAAATATCGCCTGATGGAACGTACTTATTATCCTCCAACCCGACCTGATAACTATCTATGGCGATTGCTTAAAGGTCTGGGATTGATTTTTTATAATCTTCAACGAGGTTCTTTAGACTGCTTAAAATTATTGAATTTTTTTAGATACGGTCACCAAATTACCTCCTTAAAAGCATTATACAGATCGATCCCCCTACTTAGCGATCGCTCATATGATATTATTCACTGTCAGTTTGGCACAATTGGACATGTGGCATTAAAGTTTCGTCAAACTGGCATACTTAGTGGTAAAATTATCACTACTTTTCGTGGAATTGATATTAGCCGACATATTCAAGAACAGGGAGAAGACGTTTATGACGAACTCTTTGTTGAGGGAGACTTCTTCTTTGCTAATTGTAATTTTTTCCGTGATCGCGCCGTAAAACTTGGTTGCGACCCAAAAAAAATAGTCGTTCACGGTTCGGGAATTGATTGCTCTAAATTTGCTTTCAAATCTCGCTTCTTTCCCAACGATGGGAAAATTAGAATTGCGACTACAGGTCGTCTGGTTGAAAAAAAAGGTATAGAATATGCTATTCGTGCAGTAGCAAAAATAGTTTACATTTATCCCAATCTTGAATATAACATCATTGGTGATGGCGAATTAATGAATAATTTCCAACAACTCATCGCAGAACTGGAAGTTTGTGACACCATAAAGTTACTTGGTTGGAAAGATTCCTCAGAAATCGCTAACATTTTGGATCGCAGCCACATTTTTATTGCTCCCAGCGTTACTGCTGCTGATGGAAATCAAGATGCACCCGTAAATACTTTAAAAGAAGCCATGGCGATGGGTTTACCCGTCATTAGTACTTTCCACGGTGGTATTCCCGAATTAGTAGAAGATGAGATTTCTGGTTTTCTCGTTCCCGAACGCAATTCTGATGCTATAGCGGAAAAAATACAGATACTTATAGAAAACCCACAATTATGGGAAAAAATGGGAAAAAATGGTCGAAAGCAGGTAGAGGAAAAATATGACATGAATAAACTCAATGGTGAGTTAGTCTCTGTCTACGAGCAACTTTTAGAATCTCAAGTTTATCAACTAGATTCCTCTACGAAAATGATTGTAGCTAATAATACTTGAATTACAGTTTTTAATCTTGCTCAATTATTCGAATGCGAACAAAAATAGTTATTAGAGTGGGTAATTTGTTAATTTTTAACTCTAGCTAAGTGCAGCCACTGTGGGGAAGTTTGTGTTCCAGATTGGAGCAATTCGATAATACCAGGGCAAGATTTAGGACTACGCTTACAAGCATTAATAGGTTGGCTAGGGAATTATGCCCACATGCCATATTCAAAAATCCGTGAGTTAATCAAAGAATTGGGACAGATAGATATTGGAGAAGGTACCTTAGTTGCAAAAAATCTGCATGGTTGCACAAGCAATAAAAAAGCCTGTTGAGGAATTGGAAAATTGGGTTAAAGTCGAACAGCCCAATATTCATGTAGATCTTAGCGCAGCGTGTCACGATAGTGACAAGACACCTTGGACGGTCAAAGGAGTTAAGGAAGTACAAACAAATTATTTATCCTGAAGTTGCTTTAAAGAACTTATTTAGAATATTGTCGAAAGAACTTTTAATTTGATGCTTGCGATACCATTTTTGAAAAGCAGCTTCGTAATCTTCACCTTTAGTTTGTAAGCTATTCCAAGCGTCAAGAGCTAATCCCATTCCCCAGAATAAGACAACATATAGCGACCAATCGAAACCACCTCCACCCATTAAATCCACAACTATCAAAATTGTATTTACAATTACGTAATTACCCAAGCGTTTTTTGAATCTAGTACGACGTAAAGTATTGAAAGTTTGCCGATGCTGTAATTCTCCTCTTAAATTTTTCCAATCTCTTTCAGCCAATTTTAGGGATTCAGGAGAAATATCCATCTCCACAGCAATTTCCAAAAGTTGTTGATAAGAAAATTCCTTGTCATCATCATCAACTTGACGAGAAATTGCTAAATGCAGAATCTGTTGTACATCTTCTTGGCTATAAGAATGAGCTTGTTTTGATTCAAATTCTGTCATAGTACAAATCTCTAATATTAATTATTGTTACGGCTGAAGACCTTTCAAATACTACACACCAAACTAACAGCTATCAATATTAATTCAGGATTAATTCAGCTATTTTTAGAGTAACAAATCTAGCGAAGTTGGGAGTTGACGTACAGCATTAACCATATAGACAATTAGCAAATTTTTACTTTTAATTAACACCTGGAACTACAATCTTCCAAAAGCGTAAATATCCTTGATCGCACTTACCCAACCATCGGAAACGGATTCAAGAATTTGCCAACCTTTTTCTTTTGTTGCAGTTGTTGGATCTCCAATTACTCCACTTTTACTTAAGTCGCGGGTTGTCCAAGCAAAAGGTAATTTACCCTCCGGACTCAACAAACTTCCTTCTGGTTGTGCTGGGGGATACTCAGCAATTGCTTTTTCCATTTTTACCTGTTGTGGTAATAAAGCCAGCATAATACTGGTTTCAGCATCACCAGCATGCATTCCTTCCTTTGCTTCCTTGGAAGTTAATAATTCTTTGGTAATGTTAGGTACTCTCCAAGTGAAAAATGGAAATACCATCAAATCATCATATTTGACATGTAAATCCCGCGCCGCCATTTGCATTACTTGGGGTTGTCCACCATGGGAATTCATTAATACTAATTTTCTAAACCCCGCCCGGTAAAGGTTTTCGCCCACTTCCATAATAATGGCTGTCAGAGTTGCTGTGCTCAAGGTAATTGTACCGGGAAAATGCCAGTGTTCGTTGGACTTTCCGTAATAAATATTTGGTAAAGCATACGCGGGTATACTAGTATCAAGTTTTTCTAAAGCTTTTCCCAAAACTCCTGCCCCAATTGCAGCATCAACAATCAATGGTAAATGGGGCCCATGTTGTTCTATTGCTCCTACGGGCTGAATTATAACTACATTTTCTTTATCAGGCATTTCTTCTATATCAGTCCAGGAAAGATAAGGGAAAAAACGCTTAGGGGGTATAAAACCATGCATAATCAATAATGAGGCTAATGAAATTTAGTTAAAAATGATTCTTAAACTAGTCAACTGGACCACAACTGTGCTGATCAACCAAGAAAATAACAGCTAATTGCTGGGAAATTCTTCATTTTAGTGAGGGGTCGTTGACCTTCATTCGACTAATTCAGCTTCACATAAAGATTTTACCTGCCTTAGAGGGATTAATTATGATATTTGGCATAACACTTAAAATAAAATTCGTAATTAGATCGTTTTCGCAAAATTTAAGCTGTGCTTAAGATGCTACAAATATACATGTTTCTTCATATTTATTCATCGTAATTTCGGGAATGCGATCGCAAGCATTTATAGCAGAATCCAGGAGTTAGGAAATAAGAGTAGAATCTGCTTTAAAAATAAGATTCAGGCTCGTAGCTGTACTTCTATACTAATTTGCGAGTCGCTATATACATGTCGGAAATTGATATCTAATTTTTCTAAGGGATTTGAAAAATTTTGTGCTGCAATCTACACGTAAATGAATACTTACTAATTATTTAAGAAGAAAAACTTTAAAACTGTTATTTATATCCTAGGAATAGAGGTAAATTTATGGAACAAAATGGCAATATTCGCACTTTAACTGTTGACATTGGTGGTAGTGGGATCAAAGTAATAGTACTAGATATCAAAGGAATGCCTTTGACACAAAGGATGCGTTTAGATACTCCCCAACCAGCTACACCGGATCCTATGATTAATACAATTTTACGTTTAGCATCTTCTCAAGGTAATTTCCAAAGAGTTTCTGTTGGTTTTCCCGGCGTGATTCGTTATGGTGTAGTAGAAACAGCAGTCAATTTACATCCTGAATGGTTAGGATTTAACTTAGAAGCTGCACTATCCAATAAATTACAAAAACCAGTACGAGTTATCAACGATGCAGACATGCAGGGATTGAGTGCAATTTCCGGTAAAGGTGTAGAATTAGTTCTTACCTTAGGAACTGGTTTTGGTTCTGCTTTATTTGTTAATGGTAAATTGATACCAAATTTAGAGTTAGGGCACCATAAATTTCGTAAAGGAGAAACCTATGAAGAACAATTAGGACGGATCGCGTTAAAAAAAATTGGCAAAAGAAAATGGAATCGGCGACTAAAAAAAGCAACTAAACTATTACAAAATGTATTTAATTATGATTACCTATACATTGGTGGTGGCGAAGCTAGAAAAGTACAAATAGATTTAGCGTCGAATGTGAAGATTATTCCCAATGTATATGGTTTATTAGGTGGTATTGCTTTATGGAGAGATTAAATATTAAGTAATATGACTACAATTAAAGGCATTACAATTAATTCTCTGTCTGTTTAATTGCTCTTGCTGTCCCATTTATCATATGTGTCATTAGATTATTTTCTGTTAGAATGATATTTGTATATCAGGCTACATTGTTTTACACAATCCCATCTCATCAAATTTAAAATTGTTAAGTTAATGAATTTTTAAGTTAACTTGAGTGGGTTAATTTGTTCTTTTCGTTTTGCCACAGGTAATATATTTGTCCCTTATGGATAAATTGCACATAAACCAACTTGTGGGGAGTATCCAGTTTGAGCTACTACCCAAGCTAAGGATAAAGAGCGTCAACCCACACGATCCCATACAGGTCAGTTATATTCCTACTCCTTGGAACCTTTTGGGTACAGGTAACTATGCTGCTGTTTTCTATCACCCCAATTATCCAAATCTTGTGGTGAAGATTTACGCACCAGGACGTTCGGGGTTTGAGGAAGAAGTAGAAGTCTACCAACGCTTGGGTTCCCATCCTGCGTTTTCTGAATGTTTCTACGCTAAAGATGGATTTTTAATCTTGAGACGGTTATATGGAACAACTTTATATGATTGTATGAATCTCGGTATACCGATTCCCCGAAAGGTGATCCAAGATATCGATAAAGCTCTGGATTATGCACGCGATCGCGGTCTTTTTCCCCATGATATTCACGGTCGCAACGTAATGATGTATAACGGTAGGGGTTTAGTTGTAGATATTTCTGACTTCCTAGATGAGGAAGAATGCTCAAAATGGGAAAACCTGAAAAAAGCATATTATTTGCTTTATCGTCCTTTAATCTCTCCATTGCGACTAAAGGTTCCCTACGGTGTTTTAGATGTTGTGCGCAAAAGCTATCGGGCTGTAGGTAACTTTAAAACAAGGTGTGAGAAATTACTTACAATGTTCAAACGGGAACAAAAGCAAAATCGTGGTGTCCGTTAAAAGTTGAATATTGCTTTTGTTGTTATTCAATTTCAACGTGTTCCCAAACTAATTCAAATATTTTTGGAACATCATCGCTTTTGCTCGGTGGTGTTTTTAATTTGATTCGATTTCCATCTAAGGTAAAAATCCTGGTTAAATTTTGACCAATTCGATTTGGCATTGATGCAACTTCTACATGATGGGTCACAGTATTTTCATTGATAGTATATGTTCCTGCGTATGCATTAAAAGTAGTGAAAGCTTCGGCGCGTTCTTCTACTGGTACAGAATGTATTGCTTTACTAAGGGTAGAACGTGCATTTCCACTTAAGGGTGGGCGATCACTTCGAGAAAATATCACCATCATTTTACCTTCAGGAGTGTAGGTAATATAGCCCGTGGGATTAGTTCCAAAAGCTTTGGGTTCAATTTTTCCATTAGGAAGTATTGCAGTAACGGAAACTAGTTTCCAAATCCCAATTAAGGGGTTGTCTTTGGTAGATAAATTCATAGATGTTATTTATTCAGTTCCTCTAAAGGTAGTGTTTTAGCTAGACTTTCAACATTACATTATTCCGAAAAATGTTAATACCCTCATGTAGTCATTTTACACAAGCTCATTCGAGCAAAATCACTAACAAATTCTAGTAACAAATTTATAGTTTATTAAGGATAAGATTATGTCCAAAGTAGTTCCTGTTTATCAATATTATGCCGAGCAACCTTATGGAGGAATTAGATATTTTTACTCCATAGACCCTAATGTCGAGGCTGGTTGGACTTTAGATAAAGATTGTAACGACGGTGTAGCTTTCAAAGCTTTCAAAGATAAACAAAAAGGTACTGTTCCAATTTATCAATATTATGTAGAACAACCTTATGGAGGAATTAGATACTTTTACTCTACAGACCCTAATGTCGAAGCTGGTTGGACTTTAGACAAAGATTATAATGACGGTATTGCTTTCTATGCATGTGCAGAAGCAACTCTAAGTGCAACACCCGTTTATCAGTACTATTTTAAGCAAGAGGATATTGGAGGTTTTAGACATTTTTACTCTAAGGATCCTAATGTTGGAGCAGGATGGACTTTAGATAAAGATTATAAAGAAGGTATCGCTTTCTATGCACTTTAGTAAAAGTACTTATAAGCGATCGCTAGCATAAGTTGAATTCTTGTCTGTTCAGGATTTACGCACGAACAATTTAATTAAGTTATTTACAGTAAGGTAATGTGTGTGGGGTTAGTAAATGATTTTCACAAGGAAATAGGAATCTCAAGTTAGAAATAATTTCTTCCCAAGAGACTCCCAATGCTGTAGTCATACCAAATTGGTTGATATACCCTTTTAAGAATGAGAGAAGGAGTGTGAAAAGTGTGAGAAGTGTGGAAAAAATTTCATTCTTAGGGGTTTAAAAATCTGATTTGGATAAGCTTTACTAAATGCTAAATGAGTGCGTAAGTCCTAATATAAATACTATTTCTATACACCTAAGAAAATATATTGAAGCTTATTTTGACTTTCTTAAATAGACCTCTCCGGAAATTAAATATGTATAACCCAAAATCCTTGTAGAGACGTAGCAGAGGCTAGAGGCTCCGCCGACGCCGCAGGCTCTGACTACGTCACCTACGGATCCGCCGACGCCAAAGGCTCTGCTACGTCTTTACATTCTTTTCCGGAGATGTCTAATGCTTAACTAATTAAATTCGACCGCTTATTTATTGGAAATTTAAATTTGCAGAGATATAGCAATGCTACATCTCTGCATAAATTATTGATTAGAACCCAAATAATTTAGGGTGAAATTATTTTATACAAATTCTGATTAGATAATACTATAAGGATTTGAAGGGATCTTTTTCGGTTTTGTCTAGTTCTGCAAAAAAGTTTTTAATCTTACCTCCAAGTTGATTCGCCGAATTTTTCAATTCCTCTTTTTGCGAATCATCAAGACCATTCCAAAAAGATCGCCATAAACTTCCTGCCATTTGAATACCAACAAAAGGAGAAATAATACTCAGAGGAATAAGAATAGAGCTACCAAAAATCATGACAACTAATGTCAAAATTGCACCGACAGCCACACCCTGTTTACCTGCTTTCCAAGCAATATCACTAACTCGTTCTATAACTTCACTATTGGTTAGTTCACCTCGGCGTCGTGCCCCTTCAAGGTGCAGAAATTCTTTTAGAGCTTTATAGATGGCAAAAGATATACCGGCTCCAACAATACCAGTCGCAGCAGACTCAATAACATCCAATTTTCCCAGAACTTCAGCTATTTCTCCTTCCTCTAATCCTGCTTTTAAAGAATCATTCATTTTTGTAGCTTTCGACTTCGAACCTTTATATAACTTGGCTAAGTCAAAAACATCCATATTTACTCGAGAGGGTTCATATTTAACACTATCCATTGTCTGAAAACCTGTCATTTGTTGTAATTACAAGTAAAATTGGGCAAATAGCCCTAAATAGTGGCATTTTTGGTCAATTTTCTTAAAATAAACCTTAGCCAATTCCTAATTAGTTATGTTTTTTGTGAGTTATATTTATGAATCTTGAAAAAATAACTCAAATAAAAACATAATTGAGATTAGTTTTGTAAGGAATGAACATATAATTCAAAACTAGATTTTTGAATTTTAAATTATGTGAACAACCATGTTTTTTATTATAGCCATTTTGCATTTTAATACCATAAGTAACTATTCAATACATCAATAGTTCCCATAATAAAAACTCTACTGTTTCTAGGGAACTTTTTTTGGCTAACTCTTTTGATAGATTAACTTAAACGACTGAAATAAAAGCTCGAATTTAGTACTAATCAAAACTAGCTTTGATTTGATAGATTAGTATTAGTAAATTTATATGCCTGCACTAGGTGATATCCACAGGCAATAGATTGGCTAATCTTTACCCAGTAAGGAATATGCTAAATCAGTAGTTGATTTTGAAGTGATGAATATTAGGTTCTAAATTGATTCAAAATCATAATTTATATGTGACCAAATAGAAGTTATTTGGCGTGCATAAGTATCAATGAAATTACATAGTTTACCTTGTATTTTTTGAATTAAAAACAGTACAAACAATCAAACATATATTTGATGCGATGTTTGATTCTATGCTATTTTTTTTGGTGCACTACTGATTATTGATTATTAATTTTAATTTTTAACCCCTCTTTAAAACTTGTTTTTAAGAATAGTAAAATATGAATAATTTTTTACTTTTGAGTAGTGATCGCTGCTAGTTTATATTGGTAATTTTTCTTGTTCGTAATATTTACTAAATATAATTGAGAATCATATGCTACCATCTTCGGAAGCATTAATGGTAAAAATGGTTCTAAATTTTCCGCGCATAAATAATTTCTAATTTTCATCTTCCTTTGGAGCGATATCCAAACCCAATTGTTCTTTTAAGGCTTCTGGTAGATTTTTGGCAGTTTCTAAACGACATACACCTTCCCAGTTTGTGTTTTCATTCCAATGAATTTCTCCAAATAACTAATCTCCGAGATATTAGCAGCTGAGGTATTGCCCAACTATAGTATGCTCCCCAATATTATTTTTGAAAAACTTCCAGAACTTTTTCAGTTTGGTTGTCATTGCTAATCCTAAAGCGGGTTTTAGTTCGAGTCTAGCTAATTGCTTACTTACTATAGAGATAATGTTTGATTTTGACTACACCGGTAAGAGATGAGAAATTTGGTAACGGATAAAAGAGTTAAAACGGATGGATATTGGTTTTTTCCCACAGCAACCCTATCCGTTGCTAATGTTTTTTTTCTCAACATCCATTACTAAATACCGGTAACCTAACATCCGCTAACAATTTTTCATCAGTTTCTCAATATCTACCTATCTACCGTTTAATATCCATCATTCAATATTCGTTGCTAACCTTTCACCCATTGCTGACATATCCACAAAACTGTTCCCTGTTCCCTGTTTCATTCTCATGGAAAAAATATATGATCCTGATACAGGGAGTGGATTCATGTTTATAAGTTTAAGATTAACAAGTTTAAAATTGATAAATTTAAGATTCATTCTGTAAAACACCCCCGCTAAATTGTATTTAAACCAAGGTGTATTTGGGGCGATCGAGATTTGGGTAGGGAAAACCTGTATGACTTGGGAGCAACTATGAAAAGCGATACAGCAGTAGAACAGTTAAGCCGCTACAAAGATTATGGAGAGTCGATACTACAAAGCTTAGAGTTATTGTCGCAAAACCCACCACCAGAAGAAGTTTGGTTCCCTAACAGTTTTCAGGAAACAGTCGGGCGATTACGTTCCTACGCTCAAAAAACGGTTGAACTTGCTTCTTCCCCGGTGAAAATCGGCATTATGGGGGAATTTAGTAGCGGTAAAACTTTACTAATTGGTAGTTTAATTGGTTATGCTGATGCACTTCCTGTAAGTGAAACTCCAACTACAGGTAATGTCACTGCTATTCATCTGGTTGCTCAACCCAATTTGCAAACCACCAAAGTTGGTAAATTTACGGTAGAGTATCTTTCCCACATGGGGGTGAATGAATGTTTGAGATTTATGCTCAAGGAAACAGAACAACGAGCAAAAGCCTCAAATGTAAGTGTTTCTCAACTTGATATTCTCCAAAATTTGCAGCCGACCGATACGGTAGATACCGAGGGAATTTTACGATGGTGTGAGGAAGTTTGGCAGGAAACTCAAAGTTTAGAATTGCGATCGCTACTGCGGGAATTAGTTTTATTTATCAGGACATACACTGCTTACGGGAGTCAAATTTGTGGCAGAAGTTATCAAATAGATTATGAAACGGCGAGGAAAGGACTAAAGTTAGTTGAACCGCCGATGAACATTTTAGAACTTGAATTTAAAGACCTTCCTAAAGTGCAAGAAGATTGGGAAAATTATACAACTCCATCAAGTAAAGATTTAAATAACAGTTTTTCTTTGATTCGACGAATTGATGTCACGGTACAGGTATCTCAGGAAATTTGGGATTTATCTTCGTTACAGGGCGCAAATGAATTTGTATTGTTAGACTTTCCTGGTTTAGGTGCTGCTGACTCTGGAGTCAGGGATGCTTTTTTATCTTTGCGGGAGTTAGCAGAGGTGCAAACTATTTTGCTACTGCTGAATGGAAGATATCCCGGAGGTGGAACGGCAGCGAAAATTCGCAGTATGCTTGAAAAGGATAAGGGACAAGACCTTAAGGATAGAATTATCGTTGGTGTGGGTAGGTTCAATCAATTACCCGTAACCTCCAGTGATGAACGGTTAATTAATGAGCTATTAGAGGAACTATTACTTTCGGAAGAAACAGTATTAGAAGAACTAAAAATTCTCCAACTGATTATTGCAAGTGCAAGTAATTTAACAACAGAGAAAAAGAATATTGTTCTACTTTCCCAAATTTATGGATTGAAAGAACTAGCAGAAATTTCCCGATTGATACAAGTTGGTTCACCAGAATTTCTCCCCGACTTAGACGTACTCAACAAACCCCAAGAGTTAGAGTGGCGACAAAAATGGCAACAATTAAGCGAAATGCTTCCACCTACAAGCATTTTGAAAAAACAGTTGAGTGATTATGTAGAAGATGGTGGGATCGGAAGATTACGTTCCCTACTCAAAGAGCATGTCGCTTTACATGGAATGAAGCAACTTGTAGCAGATACCCAACGTTCCGCTCAAATTATCCGTCAAGAACAAGATAACTTAGCCAATATTCTCGAAGAGATCCCTGCATATATCCCGGTAGTAGAAAATCCAGCTTTTTTGGAACTCCGAGAAGCCATTGAAAACTTGGTTAGTACCTACAGGGAATTCCAAGACGATCTAGACAAACAACCAATTTTGAAAAATCGTTACGGAGTAACAGTAAGCGATGTTGTTAAAGACGAATTAACCCACAAAATCTTCTTTGATTGGAGTGAATGGACTTTATTATTGGACAGCACCAAAAACGGTACCATTTCCCTCACATCCACTGAAAGCTTCTTTGGTGATGAAGAAGTAGAAGATTTTCTTCCCACTCGGAGCGATGATTTTTATCCTGCTTTCGTTCAGAGCTTGGAAGAAATGCAGATATTCGCCCACGAATATACAACTGAAGCAGTCAAAGACCTATTTCATAAATTAGCGATCGAGGTCGAACAAGACAAAAATAATATTTTCGAAATTGTTATACCGGAAATGGAGCAACACATTCAACAAAACTTTGGTAAAAATCAAGTACGCTTATTCCGTAACCTGATGCGAGCAATAGATCCGGTGAGAAAATGGCAAAACCTTGTAATTCAACATAGCGGACTTGGTGGTAATTCAAATGGAAAAAATAGATCCATAGACGCCGAAAACTTATTTCCTCTAGCCCGTCAAGATAATAAACACATCCAAGGTCAAATCTTTGATTGGAGTCCCGATAAAAAATATCCCGTACCCCCCAGACCTTTTAACCATCAAATAGCTGTCTTAAGATTGCGTAATGAAATTACAGCTAGCGCCGGATTGCATTTAACTCAATATGTCAGCGAGCTAACAAAAGAAGTTAAATCTACATTTTATAGAGCATTAAAAGAAATTTTAGATAGTTTGCAACAACTGCTCAAATCAAGGAACGAACCATTATTAAGATATATAGCTTCAGCAGAACAACGTACAGCAGCACCCACACCACCTTGGTTAGAAACATTGTCGCAAATACCGAGGATTTCGTTTCCAGAAGAAGGAGTCAGGAGACAGGAGACAGGAGACAGAAGATAGGACAGACCGCGCTTACAGCGTTAACGTAAGTGGGGCGTAAGTAAGCACAGCAGGAGAAGGAAGATAAGAAAGGAGTTTTAGGAATGGGTTACAAATGAATTATTAAGACCGAAAAGTTCTCCAAAGTGAGAGATATAAAAAAGCGAGATATAAATATGAAACAAGCTGCAAAAAGTAACGAAAAGTAAACAATCCTAGAATTCAGGATTCAAGAGTCAGAATTTAGAAATAAAAATAGCGGACTCAATATCCGGTTTTAGTTAGCCATGTCATTGAGTCAAATTATTCATATCTAAACCATTCTCACTACAAATCCCCTTTCTCATATCTCCTAACTCCTGTCTCCTGACTCCTGCTGTGCTTACGCCCCACTTACGTTAACGCCGTAGGCGCGGTCTGTCCTGTCTCCTGACTCCTGACTCCTGACTCCTGTCTCCTGTCTCCTGTCTCCTGTCTCCTGTCTCCTGTCTCCTACCTCCTAACTCCTGTCTCCTGTCTCCTAACTCCTGTCTCCTTCATCAAGCAAAAAAATGCCCATCAAAGTAGAACTTTTAAATCGTTATCAATTACGTGCAAAGGAAGATAACCCAAACTTATTAGTGTTACCTGTAATAGAGATTATTCCCACAGAGGGATTTTATTTTCCTTTTATTTCTCAAATTAATATTTCTGTGACTGGTTTTCCCTCAGATCTAGCAGCGCTTATCCAGTTTGCTTATGGTAATGCTAATTTTAGTTCTGTTCAACTTTTACAACTGTCTAGTCCCAAACGGTTAAAGCAAACTGAATGTCGTTGGGGTCATGTTTTACCATCGGGAGTAGATTGCACTTTAGAGGTGTCAATCGAATATTTTAATTCGGACAGAACGGGTTATCCAATTATGTCTGCACCTAAACACTGTACTGCTGAGTGCAATATTTGGACTAATGGAGAATCTGCGACTCCAACAAGTATTAAGCAACCATTGCTTCAGCCTGCTCAATCTCTCCCGGAGGAAAATAATAAGTTGGAAATTACTTATCCTGGTTGGTTCGCTATTGATTTTGGTACTTCTAATTCTACGGTTACTCTTTACGATCCCAAAACCATCGTAACTCCAGATGGTTTACCTTATGAACAAGAGGTCAAGTTAAGAGAACGTTTGATTGACTGGTTAAATCGTCGTCCAGTGGATGATGTTCGGGGTGTGGGATCGGATACTTGGAATTTGGAATGGCAAAAATTTTTGAGGGAACTTACCAAACAGTTTCCTGATATTGACCCTAATAATGAACATGTTGGTACTCAGTTATTGAGTGCTGCAAATAGCACAACTTTATTGGAAGCAATTCGCCAAATTGAAATTGCTTTGGGTAAGCGTTTGGCTTGGTTTCGCCGTTCCGCTAGTAAATGTTTAAACCAGATATACCATGATGTTTTTCGGGTTCCGGCTTTGGAATGGCAAAGTCTAATTCCTGTAGAGTTAGATAAGGATCGACGTTTGAGTGAAATTCCCAGCGAGTTGGAGGTAGTTGATCTCAAACCTGTTTTACCAAATGATGACTTGCTCCAAGTAAAAGTACGTTTGGGTAAACAAGCGAAGGATAATCGAGAATTTACCATTCGGGAAGGGGAAGAAATTGATGGTAGATTTTTACATTCTCCTAAACGTTATTTTGGTCAAGAGCGGAGTTTTAAAGTTTCTCTGAATGGTCAAGAGGATTCGGTTGCAGTAAACAAAATGCTCCAAGCTGCTTATGCTGAGTTGATCGAGTTAACTGAAGATTATCGCCAGCGTTATCCAGGTAAGTGTTCTTCTGGTAAATTTTACCGGGCTGTAGTTACTTATCCCACCATTGCTTCTCCTTTCGTACGTCGAGAAATTGAACAGTTAGTAAAGCAATTGGGTATAGCAGATGTCCAAATGGCTTACGATGAAGCTGTTTCGGCGGCAATATTTTTCCTGTGGCGAGAATTTGGTGGTGATTTAAATGTCGGTATCGAATCATTTAAAACTAGGTGTCGCAGCGATGGTAATAAATGGTGGCAAAATGTTCTGGTGTTAGATATTGGTGGTGGAACTACAGATTTAGCTTTAATTCGCTTAACCCTGGAAGAAATAGATCCTTTTGAACCCGGTGAAGATAGGGGTGATGGGGGAAGATATTATAAATTGACTCCTAAGCTGTTAGGTTCTTCCGGTCATTTACAATTGGGTGGGGAATTAATCACTTTAAAATTATTTTTACTCTTAAAAGCTGCGATCGCAGATGCTTTACTAAGTGCTGTATCAGAGGAAAGGTTAGCGAAAGATGTCCTCAAAGTTCAGCCGGAAGAGTTGAGCGATCGCTTTTTAAATAATGGAAAATTTCAACCAGGAAGTTTATTAGCTTGCATAGATCGGGAAGTACCGGAAAGTGAAGCTTACAAAGAAGCTTTAACTGCTGCGGAAAGGGTAATACCTACTCGTTGGAAACAGTCATCTCTACGCGCGCAAACTTTTTATACTCTGTGGGAATATGCAGAAGCTGCGAAACTAACATTGGGTCAAAAGAAGGAGAGTCGGGATTCTGTGAATGTATTTGTGCTTGACGGACAAAAAATTGCTGAATTGTTAGCACAAAACGAAGTTCAATTACCGGGTAAATTAATTGATCGACTTAACGTTACTATCACCCAACAACAATTTGCAGCCTCGGTATTACCAGTAATTCAAGAAGCTGTAGGTATCGCTCAAGGATTAATCGAAAATGCTTTAGGTAGTCAAGCAATAACCCATAGAGCTAATTATTTAACCACTGATAATTTATCAGAGCGGCAAGAAAACCATAAAGAACAGGTAGACTGGTTAATTTTATCTGGAAAAACCTGTAATTTAGAACTAGTCGAAAAGGAACTTTACCGCGTTTTCAGTAAATCAGATTATTTTGTTTGGAACCACGAACGAGTTACCTTTGAACCTGAATACACTAAATTAGCAACTTCTGCTGGTGCTTGCTTTGCGGAAAAACTTCGTCAATTGAGTTTTTCTCCCCAACAATCAAAAGATTTACTGCGTAAAGGTGCAAACCAACTTTATATAGATGTCAAAAACCTATTTTATTTTCTTCCTTGTTCCTTCAAGCGGGAAGTAATTGGGGGTAATTCCGATCCCATATTTCAAGCAGGAGAAGAACTCTATCAACTCCAAGCAAATGATTCGATTGCCAAACTTCGGTCTAATTGGCAAGGGATGCAATTAACTAATAATATCAAACGCCAAGACTTTGAAAACGTTAAACCGCAACTTTGGGGTTATTATAATGGCGATGCCCTGATGAAAAAATTAGGGATGTCCGAAGAGGAATTCAAAAACTACATTAAAGTCCAATTTGAAATCAACCAAAAACTAGAAATCGATCTACTATTATGTCGCGGTAATCCCCATTACTTAATTTCTCTCGATGCTCCGAGGCTTGATGTTGCTAAAGTTACTGGCAAATCAGTAATTATTGGCGATGACAGCAAAGTGGTGTGTGATATAGCCGTTAACGTCGCCGAATCAGCTAGCGCCTTAAAAACTGACGCCCATACAGTCTTATTTGCAGCTAGCAAAGATTATACCTCAGAACTGCGAGTTTTCCGATATGAAGAGGGTTCTATGGAACCTCAAAGTATTGGTTTAATAGCAGAGTTACCACCCTTCCCAGCCAGCGGAAAACATACATTTTACTTCCAATTTCGTAATCCCCAGTCTAATAAATGGGAACTAATTGGCGAACTACCAGAACCAGAAATTACTACGGAATATCCCTGTCGTTATTATGTTTCCCTTAACTATCAAGGAATCCTGCGCATCCATGCTTTTGAAGTCCCTTATTGGACATCTACAGACATTAAATCTCTCAAAGAAGAAGGATGTGTATTTAGAGACACTTTAGAACTCCAGCCAAATGACATCGAAAGCACCCGCGACCCTTTTTCGGGAGAACACTAGTTGAAGTAAAAAGTAATGAGTAATAAGTAATGAGTAATGAGTAACAAGTAATAAGGAATGTGGATTAAATAAAGTACAAAAGTAGGGTGCTGTTAGCATCGCGTAACGCACCATTCTAAATTTCAAAATTACAGGTTATTAAATTCTCATTGCTAAGTAATAAATTAACAATCGCCAATCTCTAATCTTCATTCGTATGCGGCTAGTGGAAGCGTGCTGTCAGTATTGCGTGCGCTCCATTCATCCATCAGGATGGGTTATAACGCCAATCGTCAATCCCCAATAAAACAATGAAACATCTTAGTAAGTTATTAGCAACCAGTAACTCAGATTTAGCTTGGGTGCTGCGTTTGGGTTTACACGGACTGCGGACTCAGTTACTCACAGCTCTGGAGACATCTGCAAATGACCCTGGAAGGGAAAGTTGCGAGGAATTACTCAAGGAAATAGATTTACTCTTGAAGAGTAATATACCACCCAGTCAGATATCACCTACCCTTTCCATGGAAAATGATTCTCCTTGGGAAGATATCTTGGAACCCATAGCAGCAGCACAAGCAGAAAAATCTTCACAAATAAATACTGAAATCCAAGTTAAACCAAAAAAAATAAAACCAGAAATAAGTCAACAAGAAATTATTGAACTTAAAAAACTTAAACTAGAAAAAATTGCCCATTCTTTAATTAGCGATCGCGATATCTCAAATTATATTGGTGAATATAAAATATGCAGTAAGAATGATGCTCAATTATGGGATGAAATCCAATACTTATTGTTGCGGGTTCCAGAAAAAATCGCTAATATTAGGCAAAAAAAAATCTTAAAATTAGCAGGGGAAATCGGCACAATTGAAAATAAACAGAATTTAAAACAATTACCATTTATCCGCACAGAATATCTTTATCCCGGTTTAACGGGTAGCGTTAACGCCCAAGGATTGTTATTGTCAGACCAAATCGATTTTGACCCCCGTCTCAAACTGGTTAACTCTGACGCCGAAAATGTTTTTTTAGGTAAATTAGTATCTACTTATCTCAAATTTATCGATACAGACCCGTGTTTACACCATGCACTCAAAAGTGTAGATCGATTTGGCGTTAGGTCTTTACAGAGCGAATCAGAAAAATTCAAATATGTAGCAGCACTTGTAGAGCGATTTCAAAGAGTCCAACTTAGTAGCGAGAACCGCGATCCAATAACTGCATTATGCGCAAAACTGGATTTAGATGAAGCCATTCACTCTTTAGTTTACTTACCACCAGTGGAACGCTATTCCTGGTGGGGAAAACTTCAACAAGAAGCCCGACGTACCCTCGATATAGCTGTAGCAAAAGCTAGAGAAGCAGGTAATCAAGTTCAAATTCGCCCATTATGGGGAACCTACGCGGATATCTACACCTATTCCAAAGACGATCTGCGTTTGGAAACTGGTGGTATTCCAGGAGAAGTATCAGCTTGTTTGCGGGTTTACGCCAAAATTAACGATGAAATACTTCCTGGAAGGGTACTGTTCCGCGCATCTTGAATGGATATTTTGGAATGTGAACAAGTATTTACCCAGAGATATTTATCCAAACTTCAAATAATTTGCTGATATTATTGACAGTTTATTTAGTAGCTCTGAATTTGAATTTAAATAATTTTTTAAGGTTAAGGTTGCATCTACGCAAGTTTAATATCTACACAAATTTAATATTTTGATTCCCAGTCTGAAAACAGACTACATATTTCAGCCCCAATGAGCCGTAAAATACTACCAATGAGCCGTAAAATACTTTGAATTGAAATAACTGTTATTTAAAAAACAAGGGAATCATGAAACGCAGAGAAATATTGGGGAAAGGTGCGATTGCAGCTACTACTGCTACAACTATAGCTGCTTGCAGTCCTAGAAATGGTGCGGGTGCAGGTGTAAGCGTGCAAGCAGGACAGCGCGTACGTTGGCGGATGGTAACAAGTTGGCCTCGTTCTGTAGGTATTTTTGATGGGGCTAAAGTTCTTACTGATCGCGTCAAAGAAATGACTAATGGGCGTTTTTATATCCAAATTTTTGCAGCGGGTCAGTTAGTTCCACCATTACAAATCTTGGATTCGGTACAAAAAGGAACAGTACAATGCGGTCACACCGCAAGTTATTTTTATATTGGTAAAAGTCCGGCTCTGGCTTTTGCTACTTCCGTACCCTTTGGTTTAAACGTTCAACAGCAGAATTCTTGGCTCTATCATGGTGGTGGGCTAAAAACCATGCAAAAAATTTATGCCGACAAATTTAATATTATTAACTTTCCTGCGGGTAATTCCGGAGCACAAATGGGCGGATGGTTTAAAAAAGAAATTAAGTCTGCAACTGACTTAAAAGGTTTGACCATGCGAATTCCAGGTTTGGGTGGACAGGTAATGAATCGTTTAGGAGTGAATGCTCAAGTGTTACCTGGAGGCGAAATCTTCTTGGCTTTAGAGAGAGGTGCAATTGATGCTGCTGAATGGGTTGGTCCCTACGATGACGAAAAACTCGGCTTGCAAAAAGCTGCTCCCTTTTACTATTATCCTGGTTGGTGGGAACCAGGCCCAACATTAGAAGTATTAGTTAACCTTAAGGAGTGGGAGAAATTACCTAAAGAATACCAGGAAGTATTTAAAACGGCAGCTTATGAGGCTAACATGAGTATGCTAGCTCAATACGATGCCCGTAATGGTGAAGCTTTAAGTAGATTAGTTGCTGGTGGAACGAAGTTAATTGCTTATAGTCAAGATATTTTACAAGCTGCTCAAAAAGCTTCCTTTGAATTATTGGATGAAAACGCCGATAAGGATCCCACTTTCAAAGGAGTATACGAAAAATGGAAAACTTTCCGAGAAAAAATTTATAAATGGAACAGCATTAATGAACTTAGATTTGCTAATTTTGTAACTTCTAATAAATAATCCTTAATTTTCACTGACTGAGTTATCGCTAGTCATTTGTCAAAAATTTATATGACAAGTGACCAGCGGTGTTCCCAAACAATTTTTACCGCATTCAAAAATAAATCCTCACAGGATAAGATTTATAGTCTTTTACCACAACAATGAACCAAGGGATAATTAACAGAATCAAAACTAATCTGGTAATTTAATTTTTGGTTCTGTTCATTTGTAGTATTCACGATATCCTCTAGATGCTTGTATACTGGGCGAATTACTTGCTTGTCTACAACTGAAACCAACGCCATTACGGAAAGTATTTTTGATGTCTGCGATTGTTTCTCATTTCTTTATTTGCATTTCTTTAAGATTTAGTGACACCAATGTTCGATAGAATTCTTTTGATACTGAAATGCTACTGGTAATAAGATTTCAATAAAATCTTGACCTGTGGGCATCTATAAAGTATTTAACACTAACCCTTATAACTGTACCTTGGTAACCTATTTCTGAAAAATCTAATAATTGGAGATCTGTAGGGGTATGACATTTAATTCCAAATAGAGAGGGATTGTATGAGTGAAATTAACTTTCATAACCAAGTCGATCTAGAAGAAGAAACTGAAAAATTAGGTAAACGAGCGATGGAATTGGGATTAATTCCTAGCTTTGCTATTCGTTATTATCCTGATGTTTGGCAGTTTTGCATCCCAGCAGAGAAAGCAAGTGATTGCTTTACACCAGAGGAAGCATATTTGCATCTGAAAAAATTAGTCAAAGAGTCCCAAGTATAGGATTAATGGGAATTGGGGTTGGCGTCTGGAATGAAATGCAATCGTTATCACCCATTCACAATTTTCGATTACCAATTACCCATTTGGAGCAAAAAAACAATATTAGAATACTAGTTGCAATAATTTGATATACATTCAACACAACCAACAACTATCTTATTTGATAGGGCTATTTTTATGATGAAATTATTCCTATAAAAATATAGTTAATATATGTACAAATAATGGCAAGCATAAGAAAAACTTAGTGTTAGCTCTCCAGTTGAGATATTAATTCCTATTGGTTATTCAAAATTAGTCAACAGATAGACATAAACATTTACCTACTATTTTTTATTCGTGATTACATGTATCTTTTAAACTGAGCAAAGTTTACAAATTTTTAACTTTATATGATTGCTGCAACATTCACACCAGAGCAGGTTCTCGAACAGCTTAATTGGCGTTATGCGACAAAAAAGTTTGACCCCAGCAAAAAAATACCCGAAGCTGTGTGGAAAGTCCTAGAGCAAAGCTTGGTCTTAGCTCCTTCATCTTTTGGATTACAACCATGGAAATTTATCGTGGTACGCAATCCCCAAATCCGCGAGCAACTGTTAGAGCATTCTTGGGGACAAAAACAAGTTGTCGAAGCTTCCCACTTGGTGGTATTTGCAATCAAGAAAGACCTCAACGAATCAGATGTTGACCGTTATGTCCAACGGATGTCAGAAGTTCAACAAGTTCCAGTAGAAAACCTCCAGAAGTTCGCCAATGTGGTTAAAGGGTTTATGAAACAACCCCCCTATCCCCTCGATATCAATGATTGGTCAACTCGACAAACTTATATTGCTTTGGGTCAATATATGACCTGCGCAGCAATGTTAGGAATTGATACTTGTCCCATGGAGGGCTTTGTACCTGATAAATACGATGAAGTTTTGGGACTCCCCGCACAAGGCTATAAGGCTGTAGTTGTCTGTCCCGCAGGGTATCGAGCCGCTGATGACAAATATGCAACTAATCCAAAAGTTCGCTATCCTACCGAGTATGTAGTTGATTATATCGACTAAATTAATTATTAAAAACTGAATTGGGGATTGAATTGAGAATTGGCTCCTATGCGCTGTTCTTCAATTATCCCCAACATCTGTTTATTAGATTATCTTCGGGTACTTACTCTAAACTTAATTTCCACGTCTAATAAAAATTGGAAATACCACTGTATCTTTTATTTTTAGTATCCCAGTCAACGAATAAGACTGAATTTTCTTTAAATTGACTTGAATTGAGTATGGATCGAACTAAATAAATTGCATAAGAATATTTAGGATAAATCGATATAAGATTAAATCAATATTTCTTATTACAAATACCATTAGTAAAATCAATAACTTAGTGGTTCCAAGATATACTTGGGAATATAAAGACGCATGTTTTAAAAATCACTTCCACTCACCAGATTATTAATTATTTTTCTGTCAACCTACATCTTCATATACTCACAATCTCTAATTTCTATGATTTTTGGCATGAGCCATATACTGTAAAATTTATATTAATGTTTGATAAAGTAAGTTTTTATTCGCAGATATTTTCTTCAAAGAATTAAGAAGCTTTAATTTTATCGTGATGTTTTGTTTAACTGCATTTATGCTGCAACATATACCCAGGTAAAATCAAGGCGCAGATAAAAATATAGCACTATGATACCCAACAATTTAAATTTCGTTTACTTTCTACTGGCTTGTTCGACAAGTTTAGTACTTGCGATCGTCGCACTTCGACTTTTATTTGCAACCGTTTATGCAAAGGGTAATAAAAACGATCAAATACTTCTAGAATTAATGAAAAAGGAGGGTATTTCTAATTGGAAAGTCTTCCGGGCTCAATCCGGCTTGAGTAATGCAGGACTATGGTTATTGAGGGATGGAGAAGTTGATGAACTCAAATGGGGTGAATTAAATCAAGTTGCAAAAGTTGTTGGTTTACCTTTACCAATATTTCTAGAAAAATTAGGTTTAATTGGGGAAAATAAACAGTTAGAAGAGTGTCGCGCAGAGCGCTCAAAATTAGAAAATCAACTCAAACAATTAGTAGCAGAGAAAGAGACTTTACCTGTAGAAGACTTCACAAATATGGTAGAAGTTGATTAGTTTAAGATAGTGCCATCACTTTAATTGGGTAAATAAATTTTTCCGATACGTTTGCCACTGTTGTGGTGTGGGGTTAAAACCATAGAGTGGCGCGTAGCGGAAGTAGATTGCGTACCCTGAGAGGCGCTCCGCGAACGCGTCGCGCTTGCGAAAATAGTCAAAACCGAAGCGTCAATGGCGTACAAAGCCCTTTGTAGAGGATTGCTCTGGAATATAAGCAAACACAATATTGGTGAAGGAGCTTGATTTATTGTTGACGGATCGCGTTTAGGAAGATTTAGCTGAATCGCATTCCAAGTACGGGTACACCATTTTTGATGCGGGAAAATCTTAGCCCCGTCTATTTATAGCGCGGAGTGGCTCAAAATTATAGAAAATTGAAAATTACTACTACCTCATTAGACAACTCAATACCTGTACTCAGTAAGTGCTAAGACATCAGTATTATCACTTTCTAAATCTGTATTACTAACAGCAATATCAGAATACACTCGTGCCTTCAGCGGATGGTATATCATCTCATACCACGCATGACCTACGCGAGCATCAAATCCCTCTGCTCGATCGCGCATGAATAGGTGCAGACATTTTGCAGAATTTCCTGGTAATAACTGCCAAGAGAACCAATTTTCCTTTTCTTCATATGGATGTGTTACTGAATCGATATGCACATCAGTAGCAAAGCCATAAGCGGGATAAGGGGACATCATAGAACCAACAGCAAACCAATCCATCCGGGGAAATACTTGCTCGATATCCTCAGTGTTTCCCATATCCATATGGGCAAAATAGCGAGCAGCAAAATCAACATTCACAATGATTGATGAATCTACAATGCTGTCTTTTATATCTTTAGGCTTACCCTTGACAAACAACTCTTCAATTAAATAATCTGCTCCAGCATACAAACTAATCACTCGATATAATTCACATACTAAGTGACGATTGGCACCGGTAACCGGATCTGCACCAATGTAATCAAAGGGTTCTGATGCTATCGTGACACTGGCTCGGACACTTCCACTAGATTGAGATATGAGTCTGTAGGAATGATTAAATAAAGAAACGCGGTAGTGAGGTGATTTTGGATAGGAAGATCCGGGCAGCAAAACTTCTGATATTTGCATGCAACGCTTTTCTGGATCTTGTCCCAACCACTCACCTTTCGCAGCAAGAAATGGATCGAGAATTTCCTCGCGATCCAGCTGCACGCTACTAGCAGAGCCAGAAAACCAGTTACATTCATTATCTTCAGGAGAAGGTATCAAGTTCAACCAAACAATTAAGCGGCTATTAACGAGCCTTACTCCGCGTACTTGTCCTGAATCTCCGTACACTACATCCACATACGCTTCACCCACTTTTTGTGGTATTGCTTTACCCCGAGCTAGTCGAATAAAACCAGAAGCAAGCCGTTCTGATTCTGAGCCAGGATATATAGGTTTAGCTAAGGAGAAAACTAAGAGATCACGGCTGGGATCCTCTGGGTCAAGTCTATCGACCTGAGCATTTATCGGCTTGTGTGAGAGGTCATGTAGATCGCTTAGTACCAGTTCTTCTGATGGTATTTGAAATTTCTTATAAATTGGTTCCCAAGGTAATGTGAAATAACCTGTTCGTGAATAGTTGGAGGGATTGAAGATAGCTAATAAGTTAATGGGTGACATTATTCGTACTCTAAAAGACTCTTCCGAAAATTTGCAACACGCTGTGAGTCTGGTTTTGGACAGCGTTAACTGTGAGCCAGAACTAACGTAATAATCAGGCTTGGAGACAGTTAGTGATAGCAACTAT
>NZ_JASJDK010000042.1 GCF_030065675.1 Mastigocoleus sp. MO_188.B34
AGACTTTAACTGTTGGACCAATTTTAGGGTCTGTGACTGGTAATAATGCTCGTATATTTGGTCGTGGTAAATACGAACAATATACTCAAGCCTTATTCAAATGGTGGAATTCTCTTTTTGATAAAAAACTTCACTATTTTGGCATAGCAAGAATTCGCCCAGGTGGAGAATTAAATTTTCAAAGACCAAATATTTTCAGAATAAATCCTAATTTCGATATGACTGGGGTAGTAGTTTTCAATAATCTCCTACCCGAAAAAGATTATGAATATCAGATTGGGTGGGTTAAATGCTACCGAAAAAATTTGGAAAATCTTGAAGGAGAAAGATTTGATTGGTCTAATGTTCCAACATATAAATTTAAAACAGCAGCAACAGACTCTGATCGAAATCGTTCATTTATTCTTGGCTCCTGTCGCTATTTACTACGAATATTAGGAAGCTCTTTATTTGATGACCGGGGTGACAAAACTTTTAGATCTATTTTACGGCAAATAGATTCAGGGGTCGAAACTGACGGATTAATTATGGTTGGCGACCAAATATACGCTGACGATCTTAACTTTATTGCTGCAGACCAAAAAATCCATCAGTTTTTTAAACGTTATCAAGAAGCATTTTCCCAACCATATATCCGCAAATTGATGGCGCAAGTCCCAACCTACATGACCTTGGACGATCATGAAATTGAAGATAATTGGCCGTCCAAAGCCTCAGAAAAAGATTTGGTGACTCTTTTCCCTGTGGCAATTCATGCATATATGACTTATCAACTGAGTCATAGCCCATTATTTGAACTATCAGAAGATAAAAGTAAGATTACTGGTACACCAACAAAATTTTGGTATACCTTTAACGATGGTTGTTGTGATTTCTTTATTACTGATACTCGAACTGAACGTTATTTAAGTGATGAGGAAACTGAAAGACAAATCATTAGTAGTCAACAGATGCAGGCAATTAAAACTTGGTTAACTAATGATTCCAGAAGAATAAAATTTATTGCATCATCAGTCCCATTTTTCCCTGATTCTAAAACAAAAAGTTCTGATAAGTGGAGTGGTTTTTTATCCCAGCGTACCGAATTAATTGACTTTATTTTCAGGAATAAAATTAAACCAGTTATTTTTCTATCTGGTGATGTTCACTGTTCAATGTCAGCAGAGTTAATATGCCCAGAACAACCTAATTTTAAAATTATTTCTGTTGTTTCTTCTGCTTTCTTTTGGCCCTATGCCCATACTCAAGCTAGTAGTTTTCAGTTAGATGGGACATTAAAAACTTATTCGTCCCATTCTTATAAATTAGTTAATGTTACCCCTGTTTATTCCAATGATAATTTTACTAGGGTTAGTGTTGAGAAAGAATCCTTAGGTAAAAGTAATTTAAAAGTGGAGGTATTTTCTCGGAAAGGAAAACTAATACACACAAAAGAATACGGTTTATAATCCTTAAAATATGTGAAGTACAATATAAAAATAAATAATTTAGTTTACTGAGATTTGTTCATTAATAGCTTCTAGTTTCTCTTCATTTTGAATTATTTTTTCTTTCAAGTCTTCATTCTCTATTTTTCTTACCTGACTCTGAAATTTTTGTATCTCAGGATTCAACTCTTTTAATTCTCGAGTGACTGATGGTTTTGTAGACTTGAGAAGTCTATTATATTTTTGCTGTAATTCTTTATAAGCCTTATCTATTTCCTCCAGTTCTTCAACTTTATTTTTTAAGTCCTGATTGATTCTTTGGACGCTATTAATATTTTTGCTAAGATTTATTTTTGAGTTTGCAACTTCAACCGAAACGCTAGTTGCAAAAATTGATGATACTGTCAAACCTGTTGTAAGCGATAATAATGAGATACTCAAAGAGTACCAAAACACTTTAGGAATACTTGAAATATCCATATTTTTCTGGTCTAACCTCATTCAATTAAGTGTTACACGGTAAATTATAAAACTTACTAAATAATCTGCTAAATAATTTTTGGCACAATTTACCTTAGTAAATCTTATGTTTTACAACAGTATGAATGAGATGATTTCCGGGTAAATAAGCATAATAATTAAATTAAAAAACTTTTGTATATGAACAAACAAATCAAAAAAAAAGGTAAGTCTCTCCCATCTGGTTTCATTATCAAACTTGGTAAGTTTGTTTGGACAACCATGTGGAAATTCATGATGTCTAATCTTGCTCCTCGTAGTAAGACCGGAGCATATGTTCGTCCTGAAAGTCAGTTTAGAAATTTTATTGGTACTACTGATACTAGTACCCTTGATATTGCTACCCTTGATATTAATAACCCCGAAAATACCTATCCACCAGCAAAAGGGCGTTATCGTCTTTATGTTGGATTAGGATGTCCTTGGGCTCATAGAACTTTAGTTGTAAGAGCACTAAAAGGTTTGGAAGATGCAATAGAAGTATCAATAGTATCTCCTTCCCCCGACCAAGGAATTTGGATTTTCCCCCAAGAGGAAGAAGGTTTGCGCACGCTCCCAGAACTATATAATCTTGGGTCACCAGGTTACCAAGGACGTTGTACCGTTCCAGTGCTATGGGACAAGCAAACTCAAACAATAGTTAACAATGAAAGTGCAGAGATTATTGTCATCCTAAATTCTCAGTTCAATGATTTTGCTACTAACCCCACATTAGACCTTTATCCAGAACAATTGCGATCGCAAATAGATGAGTGGAACGAAAAAATCTACCATGCAGTTAATAATGGGGTATATCGTTGTGGATTTGCTCAAACTCAATCAGCCTATGACCAAGCTTGTGATGAGTTATTTACAACTTTGGATGAGATTGATGCAGTCTTAGAAACAAATCGATACTTGTGTGGAGAAGAATTAACCCTCGCAGATGTGCGCTTATTTACTACTTTGTTTCGTTTTGATATTGTGTATTACGGCTTATTCAAGTGTAACCGTCGTCGAATTCTAGACTATCAAAACTTGGGTTCTTATTTGCGCGATCTTTATCAACTTCCCAAAGTATCAGAAACTTGCGATCTAAATAGTATTAAGCAGGATTACTACGGAAATTTGTTCCCCCTTAACCCAGGTGGGATAATTCCCTCAGGTCCGGATATTAGTAATCTTTGGGAACCACACAATCGGGAAAATTTTAGTGAAAAAGTGGTAAGTTAAATACAAAAATCAAAAACAAAAATCTTCACATTAGATTTGAATATCCCTCCTTAAGATACTCACCTGATACTTAGAGATTTTCTATCCTTAGAGTTGTTGACAAAAAGTACAAAGTAAATATGGCATTCGATTACGACTTATTTGTGATTGGTGTTGGATCTGGGGGTGCAGCGGCAGCTAAAACCGCAGCTAAATACGGCATTCGTGTTGGAGTCGCAGAAAAAGAAGCCCTTGGTGGAACATGCTTGAATCGTGGCTGTATACCCAAAAAATTTATTGTTTATGCAGCTGACTTCGCCTTGAAAAATCGAATGGCTCATGACTACGGTTGGAGCGGTGGTAAAAGACATTTTAGTTGGTTGCGTTTTATTAATTCCGCACATCAGCAAATTAAAAGTATCCAGGAATCTTATCAAGAGACACTTCAGAAGGCTGGGATTGAATTATTCCGGAGTCAGGCAAAATTTATTGACGAACATACAGTTGAAGTTGACGGACGCAACATTACAGCCGAAAAATTCTTAATTGCGGTGGGTGCGCAACCAACAAAACCCCATATTCCAGGTATCGAATATGGCATTACTTCCCGCCAAATTTTTAAGTTACCCCATCTTCCAAAACGTCTTGCAATTGTTGGTGGTGGTTACATAGGAGTGGAGTTTGCCAGCATGATGAACGCTTTTGGTTGTGAAGTAACTGTAATTGATACCAGTGAAATCATTTTGTCTGGATTCGATAGGGACATTCGTCGCCACGTTCAAAATGGATTGAGCAATAGAGGAATCCGTTTTATTCGTAATAGTACGGCAAAAGCAATTAAATTTTGTGAAGACAATTTGTTGTTAACTATTGCTGGTCATTCCCAAAAAATTATGACCGCAGATAGTGTTCTGATTGCTACCGGTCGCGCTCCCAATACCAGTAATTTAGGTTTGGAAAATGCAGGAGTTAAATTAGGAGAAAATCAAGAAATCCTAGTTGATGAATATAGTCGTACCACCCAGGAAAATATTTATGCTGTGGGGGACTGTACAGATCGCTTGCAATTAACCCCTGTAGCCAAAGCAGAAGCAACGGCTTTTGTTAAAACAGTCTTTGGTAATCAGCCCCAAACCGTGAATTATGAACATGTCCCTTCTGCTGTTTTTACCCGTCCGGAAGCAGCAAGTATAGGAATGAGCGAGGAAAAAGCCAGAGAAAAATTTGGTGATTCCATCAAATGCTACCAAACTAAGTTTCAGCCCTTGATATCTCAGTTAACAATTAAAGATGAACAAGCTTTAATGAAGTTAGTGGTAGAAGGAGAATCCGAGCGAGTTTTAGGCGCTCATATGGTAGGAGAACATGCTGCTGATATTATTCAAAGTTTAGGCGTTGCTATTCGTAAAGGTATTACCAAACAAGATTTAGATGATACCATTGCCATTCATCCCACTACCGCAGAAGAATTTCTCACGTTAAATTAAATTGAGGATGAAAATGACAAGGTTAGAGTAAATAAATACGTTTGTATTATTTATTCTTTATCTTCGGTAATTCCTCTAGGATTTAATAATTACAAGAGATACTCATTTTTAAGTATATGTCATACGACTACGACCTATTTGTGATTGGTGCTGGTTCTGGTGGTTTAGCAGCTTCCAAACGTGCTGCGAGTTATGGAGCAAAGGTAGCGATCGCTGAAAACGATCTAGTAGGTGGAACTTGTGTAATTCGCGGTTGTGTTCCTAAAAAGTTAATGGTCTATGGTTCTCATTTTCCTTCTTTATTTGAGAGTGCTGCTGGTTATGGTTGGAAAGTCGGTGATGTAGAACTTGACTGGGAAAAATTCATTACTTCTATAGATAACGAAGTTAAACGACTTTCGCGATTACATATTAGTTTTTTGGAAAAAGCGGGTGTCGAACTAATTACAGGTCGTGCTAGCCTGATCGACCCCCATACAGTAGAAGTAGATGGGCGTAAATTTACAGCTGATAAAATTTTAATTGCAGTTGGTGGACGTCCTATTAAACCAGATTTACCTGGTATGGAACACGGTATCACCTCGAGAGAAATCTTTTATCTCAAAGAAAAACCAAAGCATATTGCCATAATTGGTGCGGGTTACATTGGTACCGAGTTTGCTTGTATTATGCGTGGTTTGGGTTGTGAAGTTACCCAAATTATTCGCAAAGATAAGATACTCAAGGGTTTTGATGTGGATATCCGCAATAATATTCAAGAGGGAATGATTAACCATGGTATCCGCCTCATTACAAATACTGTGGTTGAATCCGTAGAGAAAGTATCGACAGGCTTAAAACTAAATTTATCTGGGGAAACAAAAGAAACGATCGCTGCTGACGTATTTTTAGTTGCAACCGGTCGCGCTCCAAATGTCGATGGATTGGGTCTAGAAAATGCAGGTGTTGAACTGGTCGATAGTTCTGTTGAAGGTCCAGGATATGGCACTATAGATGCAATCAAAGTCAATGAATACAGTCAAACGACACAAGCCAATATTTATGCTGTCGGTGATGTAACTGAAAGAATTAACTTGACTCCGGTAGCAATTGGTGAAGGTCGAGCATTTTCTGACAGTGAATTTGGTAATAACCGTCGAATATTCAGTCATGACAAAGTAGCTACAGCAGTCTTCTCCACACCGGAAGCAGCAACGGTAGGTATGACGGAAGCACAAGCTAAGGAAAAATTTGGAGAAAATGGCGTCAAAATTTACCGCAGTCGCTTCCGTCCAATGTTTTATACTTTGCCAGATCAACAGGAAAGGACAATGATGAAGCTGATAGTCCATGCCGAAAATGACGAGGTTTTGGGCGCGCATATGGTCGGTGACTACGCTGCGGAGATTGTTCAAGGTGTAGCGATCGCAGTGAAAATGGGAGCAACAAAGAAAGATTTTGATGCTACCGTTGGTATTCACCCCTCATCAGCAGAAGAATTTGTCACAATGCGATGATTTAAGGAATTTTCACAATAGAGGTTTCACAATAATATACCTTTTATTAGGGCGCACCGCCGTGCGCCCCCTACAGGCAAAAATAATGATTCGTATAACTTGCGACAACTCTTAGGAAATTTACTTATTCCCCGTTCCCTATTCCCTGTTCCCTGAATAAAAAATTGCAATATATCTACCTTCATGGCTTTGCATCTAGTCCGAACTCTAACAAAGCCCGTTACATAGAACAACACTTCGCAGAGAATAAAATTAATTTGAGAATTCCCGATCTAAATAATAATGATTTTTCTCATTTAACAATTACGCGACAAGTAAAGCAAGTTACCGCATATTTCGACAATGTAGAGTTACCTGTAACTTTAATTGGTTTCAGTTTAGGGGGATTAACTGCAGTTCATTTGGGAGAAAAACACCCAATAGTGAAGCGCTTGATATTACTCGCTCCAGCTTTTGGATTTTTATCCCATTGGTTAGCAAAACTCGGAGAAGAAAAAATACAGCGTTGGAAGCAGGAAAAATATTTAATGGTTTATCACTACAGGGAAAAACGGGAACTACCTTTGAGTTATGAGTTTCTTAAAGATGCAACCCAATATTCAGAAGAAATATTAAAACGTCCCATTCCAACTTTAATTTTGCATGGGAAAAATGATGAGGTTATTCCCATTGAAGCTAGTCGTGATTTTGCTCGTCAACGTCCTTGGGTTAAATTAGTTGAGCTTGATAGCGACCATAGTTTAGGTGATGTGCTTCCTCAAATATGGCAGGAAATTCAAAGTTTTTGCTGGAATTATTTTGAATTTAAATTTGAAACCTAACTCAAACTTAGGAATGTAGATTAAATAAAGTACAAAAGTAGGGTGTTGTTAGCATCGCGTAACGCACCATTCCAAATTTCAGAGTTGCAGTTTATTAAATTCTCATTCCTTAAATTTAAACTTGAGCTTGAGTTCGAGCGGAAAATGCATATATTACTAGTAATGAATCTTGCGAAACTCGGTTTAGCAATATAGCATCGAAGTTAATATTCAATTTTTGTATCTACTGCTCGTTTACTCTTATGCTTCCCTTTATTCGTTCCGATTTAGCTAAGTTCAGCGCTTACAAACCTCATCCTGGTAGCAATACAGCAGAACCCGTTGCTACGCAGCTTGACCGTTTGGATACCAATGAAAGTCCCTACGACTTACCAGTTGAATTGAAACAAAAATTAGCTTCTGACTACGAACGGATAATTGAAACTAATCGCTACCCTGACGGTGGACACGAACAACTTAAGAACGCGATCGCAGGATATGTAAATGAGTCTGCATCTCTTTCCCCAAATACTTGGACTGCGAATAATATCTCTGTTGGTAATGGTTCTGATGAATTAATCCGCTCCATCTTAATTGCAACTTGCTTGGGAGAAGGTTCAATATTAGTTGCAAATCCCACATTTTCCATGTATGGAATTACTGCTAAAACCCTTGGTATTCCTGTAGTAGAGGTAGGGAGAAATCAAGAAAACTTTGAAATAGACTTAACATCAGCACAAGCAGCTATAGAAAAAACTCAAAATCCACCAATCCGAGTAATTTTTGTCGTTCATCCTAACTCTCCTACAGCTAATCCTTTAACTAAAGCAGAAATAGACTGGTTAAAAAAAATACCTGACAATATTTTAGTAGTAATCGATGAAGCTTACTTTGAATTCTGTCAGCATAGCTTAGTTAGTGAATTGCAAAATCACTCTAATTGGATAATATTACGCACATTTTCCAAAGCTTTTCGGTTAGCATCGATGCGAGTTGGATATTGCGTAGCTAATTCAAATTTAATTGCGATTCTGGAAAAAGTTCGTCTACCTTACAATCTTCCTAGCTTTTCGATTGCAGCAGCTTCAATTGCAATACTAAACCGTCACATTCTATTAGAAACTATTTCCCAAACTATCTCAGAGCGGATAAAATTTATTGAGACTTTCTCTACATATCCAGAATTAAAAATTTGGCAAAGTTCAACTAATTTCGTTTTTCTAAAACTCCAGCAAGACTTGCTTAATCCCGAAAAAAAAGACTTCGTAACTCTTACTCAAAAACTAAAAGACAACGGTACTCTTGTCAGACAAATTAGTGGTGGGCTAAGAATTACTATTGGAACTCCAGAAGAAAATATCCGAACAATAAAAAGATTAAAAACTGTTTTAAACAGTCTTTATCCCCAAGTTACTGCTAAATAATTAGACTTAAGACTTAGATGAAATAATTAAAATTAATAATCAGAAACACCTGTTTTTTGGGAAGCCAAACCTCTAACTTTTATCACAGTTTGTGGTAAGACCCCGACTAACATTGCAAAAGCTTCTGATGGTAACTCAGATACAATATCAACTGGAAAATATTCTTCAAACTGGTCGAGAATCTTTTGTACTCTTTGCTGTGGAACAGAATTTTCTGTAATTTGCTTAATCAATCTCACCCATTGACGCCTAATCAAATAAGCTTTTTGGCGTTCTTCGTGGGATTCGGGAGTTAATAAAGAAAGATTTCCTATTGGTAGTAAACCATAACAATCTAAGTCATAATTACCACCAACAACAGCACCAGGACCTGCAAACTCTGCGTGGTAACGCTTGAATAAAATTAATCCATTTCTTCTGCGACTATTTACCATCAGCACTTTACCACTGCGCAGAGTCGTAAGTAGGTCAGAACATTCTTCTCGCTCTCTTTCGTCAGGGATAACAATACACTCAAATAATCTAGTGTTAGGGTAATAAGTAGATACCATAGAATTTTGATAGCGTAGGCGCTTTTCGCTATCCATTTGTGTTTGTCAAGAGTTTTGATAGTTTTTATACTAGTCTAGCTTTTTCAAAGCTAAAGTCAGCTTTTAATTTATTTTTTCATCACTAACAACTTTTTCAGCTATTGAAACTAGAAATAGCAAAAACAGTCATTATCATTTGATTGATTGATCATATTTTATGATACATGACTTTGTTTGTCTGCTAGCAGTCTATGGCTTTACTTAAATTTTCGATAAAGATGGATATTTTGCTGACAAAGTTAGTATAAGGATTATCAAATTTGTTTTAATTTTTATAACTTAATATCCAACGACGACAAATAAAGAATTTCTATCTTTAAGGTAATTGACATTATCAGAAATATTATTGTGAGTATCAAAAAAAGTTAATAAAATATTTTGTAATTAAATCTTCTTGCATTAATCTTCTTGCATTAAACTTCTGAATTTAAAATAAGCAAATATTTTCGTGCAAAATATTTTTATTGATTTCACAACCTCACAAATTATTTATTTGAAATTGCTATTTTTAGTAACGAAAATTCATTGAGTGGGTATAAAAAAACCACCCAAAACATGAAAAATTATTAAATTTCTATGGGAAAAAATAAGATTCAATAGAGTTTAATGACAAAATACATTATTTAATGTACTACTTTCATAATATAGGACTTACGCAACCGAGTTAACCTGAACGTATGAATAAGGTTTTGAGTGTCACGCACGACCGGTGTATTGTGACAATTACGTAAGTTCTGATAATATTTATGATTAATTTCTTTTCATAGTCTTTGTGTGACTCAAAAACAATGAAAAATATTACAGCAAGTCAAAATTTGATTTTTTAGACGAGCGCGAAAATTTAAGTTAATGTATCGAATTTTTGAACGAAAAAAAACTAAACAAAATGAAACAAATAATTAAGATTTTAGATCTTTATTCAAATGTTTGTGTAAAAAAATCTGTTGAGATCTTCGGAATATAAAACTATTCCAACTAAATTCTACTTTCTGTACGCGATATCCTTGTTTGAAATAAAGTTGCTGTGCTTGATGATTATTTTCTAATACATGGAGATATATGTCTTGAAAACCCCAAGCAAGAGCAACTCGCTCGCAACTAAGTAATAAGCTAGAAGCCACCCCTCTTCGACGATAGTTTGGATTGACCGCCAAATTTGAGAGATAAGGAAAGTTACGACCACTTTGTGTCCAGGAATCACTAAAGCGCACGCCCAATTCAACACTTCCCACTAAATTATTTGATTCATTACCATTTATATCAACAGCCACTAAACAAATGTGGTGAGGTGCTGATAACGCAAGACGATGTCGTAAATCTTCATAAATACCCAAACGTAATAAAGGAAACAGCAAACCCCAAACACCACTTTGAGAGTGGAAGCTTTCAGCAATAATTTGGGCTACAGCACTGAGATCGTCTGGGTTGGCTGGACGGATTTGCAATGGGGATGAAATTTGATTCGTAACGGATGTAAATATATCTTGGTTAGATTGATTATAAAACCAGGGTCTTAAAGGAAACCTAGAGTTAACTTTTTTCAAAGATTTATTTCTAATAAATATAAATTTCTATTATGTCTGTGGAAAACATTCACCTAACATCGACTGCCGAATTAATATTCAACACAATAAAAACAAGGCTTCAATTATTGTTTTCAATTATGTCAGATAAAGTACATTTAAGTAAGATAGACGGGTTGGGATAAATTTAAATTGAAAATTATATAGGATAAGCTCATTAAGTATAAAATCATAATTCTGAGCATACAATTTAGTTACTGTGGATCGTCAACCTAATGAGGTTATCGGACAATCAATATGTATATTGGCTCCTACTAGGGTTTCCTGGTAGTGGAAATCAGGCGGTTCAAAACCATCAAGCCAATTTTAGTAGATTGTTGCCCATCTTTGAACATAATTCAGGATGATTGATGTAGTTGTTATGGGTTCACACAATAAAGTTAATTACTGCTTTAAGGAATATACAGTCAAATCGAAATTTTAATCAAAAATCAATTATCATTTTATTTCTACTTTAAGTGAGTATTGGTAAACTATTTGCATTGATTTTTGAGAGTGTGGGGAAAACCTTAATTATAGAGAATCAATCAAACTGAGCTTGCAAATAATAAAACTTTAACTAGTAGCTGCATAAATAATATTTGAGTTTCGCTCCTAGAGGTCACCCATATTAGTAAAACAGAGTATTTATAATATTATGCTCAAATACTATGCTTCTCATCGGCATATTGAAAATATATCATGCCATCATGCCCGAGTTTTTGTAGTTACGCAATACTAAAATACCGTTCAAGGCTAGAAATACTTACCAAGATCGCAAAGAGAGTTTGTTTATCCCATGCCCACAAGTATAAAAGCTGCCCATGATTAATTTTATTGCTCTGATGTTGCCCAATCGCCAAGTAAGCCTCAATATAAATATTTATTGGAATATGTTAGGGATGAGATAAAGACGGGAAAACTTAGATATACGACTGCAGTTAATTTTTCCTCATTCGTTAAAACTGCAGATGGAATGAAATTTTTCTTACTGGAGGTGAAGCAAAATTTGGCAAGCAAGCATCGATTCTGTAAAACTAATACTTATAATTCTAGAACATAGGGTGTACAAAAGCAGATGGCAATCCGCATTAGCGATCGCCAACAAGTAGCTGTGAAGAAAATTATTATTTTATTTTATTTAGCAGTCATGTAGGCTTTGAGTCTTACTGGTCGAATGATCTGCTTGTGCCCGATTGAGAGGTATGTATAACTGATGAGATTATTGTTTATCCGACTGCCATTGCAGCAGGAAAGCGGTGCATGAGTTCCCAAGCAAACAAAAAGTCGAAAATTTTGGTCGTTGATGACGAACCTGATAACCTAGATTTGCTTTATCGCACTTTCTATCGGGAGTATAAGGTGTTGAGAGCAAATTCTGGTCCAGATGCTCTTGATTTGTTGGCAAAAGAAGAAGATGTGGCGGTGATTATTTCCGATCAACGGATGCCAATGATGAGCGGTACTGAGTTTTTGAGCTTAACAGCAACTCAATATCCCGATATAATGCGGATCATTTTGACCGGTTATACAGATGTAGAAGATTTAGTAGAAGCAATTAATTCTGGTAAGGTATTCAAATATGTTACTAAACCATGGGAAGCTGAAGAACTAAAGGCGGTAGTACGCCAAGCTCTTGATACCCATAACGTTCTTAAAGCTCGTACCCGTGAAATATCTCGTAGCCTGCGTCAACAATATTTACTCAACACCGTAACTGGGACTATTCGCAGCACCTTAGATTATCGACAAATCTTACAAACAATTGTTGATAGCGTAGGGGATATGCTAGAAGCAGATGTTTGTTTGTTACGCCCATTCTTGGATGGGGAGTTAGCAGATGAAAAATTCATTTATCAAAACCCTTCTCTTGCAGTCAAACAGAATAGCAATGAACTGCAATCGCTAGAAACAAGCAGTAATGAAATAGGTTCATCATCTTCGTTGACAGATTCTTGTTTGGCGGAAACTGTATGGGAAACTAGAGAAGTATTAGCAATCCCAGATGTTACGGCAGATTCTGTAATACAGGCAGAGACTGTGCAGTCACAAGAGCGCATGCGTGCATTTAACGTTTCTGGAATCCGTTCTAGTTTGATAGTGCCACTCATTTGCCGCCAAGAATTGATGGCAATGTTAGCATTACATCAATGTCAAAAATCTCGGATTTGGGAAGAAGATGAAGTCGACTTAGTAAATGTGGTCGCAGATCAGGCAGCTTTAGCCTTATCACAAGCCTACGCTTACGAACGCGCCCACGCTCTTGCCAAAAAAGAAGCGTTAACTAATACAATCACAAGTGCCATTCGATCAAGCTTGGATCCTGAAGATATTTTTGCTGCTATTACCGAGCAATTAGGGCAAGCATTGCAAGTAAATGCTTGTGTGCTATCTCTATGGACAGATTCAGATGAGTTTACCGAATGCGTAGGTTATTACCAAAGCTTAGAAACCATTCCTAACTCTTCAGTCAATCTTATCGAGCGAACAAAGGAGCAGCGTAATTCTAATTCCAAGGAATTGCTACAGCTACAAATCCCCATTGAAGGTCATCCGATATTACAGGAAATGTTGAGAACGCAACAACCAGTAATAATTAGGGATACAAAAGCATGGATACACCAATTACAGGGATTTGAGTTACATGAGGGAATAGCAGCAAAATCCTTAATGCTTGTACCTTTGTTGGCAGATGGTGAAAGTATTGGCAGTATTACGCTATACGAATACAATGAAACTCGTAAGTGGCTACCTTCAGAAATTGAGTTAGCAAAAACGGTTGCAGCACAGGCTGCGATTGCAGTACAGCAGTCACATCTTTATCAAAAAACTCGGGAACAGGCTGAACGTCTGTTGGAATTAGATAAACAAAAAACTGAATTTTTTCAAAATATCTCCCACGAGTTTCGTACTCCGATTACTTTAATTCAAGGACCTTTAGAATCAGCAGTAACTTCACAGCAAGGTTTATCAGCATCTCAAAGCAAAATTGCTTTGCGAAATTCGCGGCGTTTGCTCAGGCTTGTCAATCAATTATTAGACTTACAACGCTTGGATGCAGGTAGGATGCAACCAAAATTTCATCCTTGTGATTTAGTAGAATTCGTTCATCAAATCGTTGAATCATTTCGTCCATACTGTGAGAGAAAGGGGCTGAAATTAGTTACAGAACTTGAAACATGCCCCAATATATACTTAGATATAGAAAAATTTGATAAGGTCGTTTACAATCTCCTTTCCAATGCGATGAAGTTTACCCCCGAAGGTGGAACCATCGCGATTAGAGTTAGACCTAACCGTGAAAATTGCATTTTGCAAGTGCAGGATACTGGAATCGGGATTAAGCAAGAACAAATTGCTCATTTATTTGAACGCTTCCGTCAAGCAGAGGGTTCAGAAAATCGTTCCTATGAAGGAACTGGTTTAGGCTTGGCGTTAGTTAAAGAATTAGTGGAGGTGCATGGAGGTCAAGTTACTGTTCAGTCAGAATATGGGGTTGGAACCATATTTACAGTTTCATTGCTCCCTGGTAGTGAGCACTTAAATCTCGAACAAGTACAAGAGACTTTAGCAGAAATAAATCCTAGCCGTGCAAATGTTGAATTAGCAGATTTAGATTTATTGGAGTCTCAAGAGCAAGAAAGAGAAAATCAGTTAGGAATAGAAGATGAAAGTAATTCTTCACTTTCACCAACATCGCCACTAATTTTGGTTGTTGATGATAATCCAGATTTGCGAGCTTATGTTTCTGGAATACTCCGTGAAAACGGCTATAGGGTAAAGACTGCACGTAATGGTTCCGAAGGTTTTGAGGAAGCAAAAGCAATTACACCTAACCTAATTGTTACCGATTTAATGATGCCGATTGTTACCGGGTTGGAAATGATCCAAATGATTCGTAGTGAGGAGAATTTGAAGGGTATTCCAATTATTTTACTGACTGCAAAAGCTGATGAAGACAGTCGGGTAGAAGGTACAGAAAGGGGAGCAGATGCTTATTTAGCAAAGCCTTTTAATGATCGCGAATTATTAGCAGAGGTACGAAATCTTTTAGCTTTAAAAGAAAACGAACAACGAGTAGTGGAGTTAAATACTTATTTGACCCAATCAGTACTGAACCGTTTTTTACCCCCCATACTAGTTAACAGAGCTGCAACGGGCGATTTAGTCTTAGATTTGCGACCAGAGCCCCGCCTCATTACGGTTTTATTTAGCGATATAGTAGGTTTCACACAGCTAGCAAATACCCTTAGATCGCGAAGAGTTGCAGAATTGCTCAATCAATATTTAGAAGCAATGACCAAAGCAGTGTTTGATAACGGTGGTACGGTAGACAAATTTATGGGAGATGCCATACTAGCTTTGTTTGGCGCACCTGAAGAACTCACGCCGAACCAACAAGTCCATCGTGCGATCAACACAGGTCGTGCAATGATGCGATCGCTTGCGGAATTAAACCAACAATGGTCAGAACAAGGTTTATTTGAAACAGATGGACGTAATGGTTTGCAATTCCGTTGTGGTATTCATCAAGGGACTGCTGTTGTGGGAATGTTTGGTAGTTCAGAACGTGCAGATTATACTGCGATTGGTCCGAGTGTAAATATTGCTGCAAGGTTACAACAAGCAGCAGAACCTGGTACGATACTCGTTTCTGCTGCTGTCGCTGATTATTTAAAGGATGAAGAGATAACAAAAGGTAGCTCTTTAGGACTAAAAGGTGTTGATGAGACAGTTTTAACTTTTATTATTAACCCTGAAGTCGTGGCAAATCGCTAACATAAGAGAAGCAAATTAACTATTATAAATAAGTAATAGCACTGACGGTAGACGGAAGTGTAGTTTTTTTATGACACAGTCTATTAGTGATCGAGTCTCGACTGCGACTAAAAATCAACAAAAGCATGCAGATCCACCAGGCTTGTGGATAGTTTTATTTTTTAGTTCTGTTGTTTTGCATTTACTTGCTTTGTTGCTGCTAGCTCAATATAAGTTTAGTTCTGATTCTGCGGGAAGTTCTTCCTCTGTAGTTCCAATTGAATTAATAAGAATTTCTTCTGATAAAAAATCTTCTGTGAAACCAAATTTAAAGCCAAAGCCTAAACTTAAATCTGAATCACAAACAAAAATAAATTCACAGCTATCTTCACAAGTAAGCAGATCTCAGAAATTAAATTCAGCATCTCCACCACAGAAAACAAAAACTGATTTAGAAAATCAAGACTCCAGCGGAGTTGATGTTATTAAACAGCAAGAACTAGCCCAGCAAAAGCTTCAGCAGCAAATAGCTGAGCAGAAACTTGAAGAAGAACTTTTACAACAAAAGCTTCAACAACAAATCACCGAACAGAAACGTCAGGAAGATCTTCTACAACAAAAACTCGAGCAACAAAAACTTGCTCAACAAAAGCTTGCTCAACAAAAGCTTCAGGAACAAATCGCCGAACAAAAACGCCAGGAAGATCTTCTACAACAAAAACTTGCACAACAAGAGCAACAAAAACCAAAAAATGAATCTTCAGACCCTCAAACAGATACTTCTGAGCAAGACAGTAAGAATCAAATTCCGAATGAAAAAATTATCGAAAACAGTAGTTTAGAAACTGAAGACCTACCCGATCCAAAGATAGCCAACAATAAGCCTTCCGAAAACGATCTTAATAACGATTTAAATGGAAGTACAGGAGAGCAGGAAGACTTAAAAAATCCATTTCCAAATCCCAATCAATCAGATATCATAACGGATGGAGGAAAACCTCTACCAGAATCTAATATTGGAGGATTTGTCGCAACTTGGGAAATCGATCGCACTGCTTTGAAAAAAGATATACAAGATAAAGCAGCTGACATAACGAGCAGGAGAAAAGAATTTGACCTTAAAGAGATAAATTCTCTGTCGCTATCGACTGAAAATATTCTCGAGCCAACTGAATTTGAAGCAGTGATATTTATTAATCAAGATGGTAGTTTCAACAGTTTGTTAGCAAAACCACCTAAATACCAAGAGTATGCAGAAAAAATTTTCCAAGACCGAGAATATGTCCCTGCTGAAAGCGGTGGTAGATCTCCTGAATTAAGTCAAATTTTGGTAAAAGTAAAAATCATGCCTCGTCAACCTTGATTTTTACATATCGGCATGTTATTCTGTATAAGTCAAAAACGCGGGCGTAGTTTAGTGGTAAAACCATAGCCTTCCAAGCTATTGATGCGGGTTCGATTCCCGCCGCCCGCTTTCTTAATTTATAGGATTTTATATTTATAGGCTTTTATAATTTATATGTTTATAACCTAAGATTATAAACATATTTTTGAAGTATAACTTAAATCTAGGTCTAATTTATACTTCAAAGATATTATCGTTGATAAATAATAATTCAAACAGTTTATCAATTACAATAAGCTTCTTACAAAAGGAAAAGCTAGGGATAGATGATTCCCTAGACAGTTTTTTTAACTGATTTTTCGGACTTTTTTTAACCGAACCTACCGCTGATATATTCTTGAGTCGCTTGTTGCTTGGGATTTTGGAAAATAGACTCTGTGCGATCGTATTCCACAAGATATCCAGTACGACCCTCAGATGTATTAACGTTAAAGAAAGCTGTCATATCAGATACTCGAGAAGCCTGTTGCATGTTGTGAGTCACAATTACAACAGTATATTGTTTTTTGAGTTGATGAATTAATTCTTCTACTTGCAGGGTAGATATTGGGTCTAATGCCGAGCAAGGCTCATCCATTAAAATTACATCGGGTTGAGTTGCGACAGCACGAGCAATACACAAACGTTGTTGTTGTCCTCCAGAAATAGATAAACCGCTTTGGCGTAGTTTATCTTTGACTTCATCCCATAAAGCAGCTTGTTTTAAGGAACGTTCTACCAACTCATCCATGTCCCCTTTGTAACCATTAATTTTGGCTCCAAAAGCAATATTGTCGTAAATAGATTTGGGGAAAGGATTGGGTTTTTGGAATACCATTCCAATTCGACGTCTTACCTCTACAGGATCGATGTCGGGCGCATACAAATTTTCACCGTAGTAATATATTTTGCCTTCTGCTCTGAATATTTCAATTAAATCGTTAAGACGATTGTAGCATCTGAGTAAAGTACTTTTACCACATCCAGAAGGTCCAATAAAAGCTGTAACTTGATTTTTGGGGATATCTAACCAAATATCCTTCAAAGCCAAGAACTTACCATAATAAACATTGACTCCCTCTGTTCGTAAAACAGTATCGAGACTAGTGTCAGCGCTATCGGCTTTGTGAAGGTCGGTAGTCATAGATAATATGCCATTATTCAAATGTAAATGAGAGTCTTTAAGTAGTAAAAATCTTGCAATTAAAAATCTTGCAATTAAAAATTTTGCAACTTAGAATATCAAATTGATTTGCTTAATACTTTTTCTGTGCTGTTGCTACACGAGCAATGATACTGGTCAGCAAAACCAGTAACACTAAAATCAGAGAAGCAGCCCAAGCAAGTGACTGTTGGTTGGGATAAGGAGAAGTTGCGAATTTATAAACTAATACAGCCAAAGAGGCGATCGGTTGGTCGAAACCACTAAACGCAAACTGATTAAATTGAGCCGTAAAAATTACTGGTGCAGTTTCTCCTGCTGCACGAGCAACAGCTAAAGTTGTACCAGTCACAATAGCTGGTAGAGCTGATGGTAGTACTATCTGTGCAACCGTTTGAAATTTAGTACATCCCAAACCTACGGCTGCTTGTCGCAAATCGTTAGAGACTAACTGTAGTGCTTCGTCTGTGGTTCGGACGATAATTGGTAACATCAAAATTGACAACGCAAAACCACCAGCAATGGGTGAAAAATTAACTATCCTTGTGGAAATCAAAATACCATAGGCAAAAACACCGGCTATAATTGAAGGCACACCACTTAAAATGTTTGCCGCAAAGCGCACCCACCGAGCTATTTTCCCAGAACTAAATTCAGTAAGATAAATTGCTGCTAAAACTCCAAAAGGGACGCTAATTACACTACCAATTCCTACTAGTAAGAGCGTTCCAACAATAGCATTGCGAAAACCTCCGCCAGTTTGCTCGAGAGGGGTTGGTGGTAATTCTGTAAAAACACTCCAGTTTAAACTGCCAAATCCTTTAATGAGTACATAGGAAAGTACCATTAACAATGGCAACAATGCTAATGCACCACATGTAAATGCGACAACGTTCATGAATGAATTGAACAGGGTTCGGGGAGAACTTGAAGAACGTTTCAAATTAACTTTGGCGAGTCCTCCAGGCTGTTCGGAAAAGCTAGAAGTCATAATTGAACATACCTCTGATGTTAGAGTTTCTTCACCCGTAGGACTACTAATTCAGCTAAAACATTGACTACTAAAGTAAGGAAAAACAAAATTAAAGCTGCATACATTAAAGCTGCAATTTGAATACCATCAGCTTCTGCAAATTGATTCGCTAACAAAGAAGCAATTGTGTTAGCCGGAGCAAACAAAGAAGCTTCAATTTTATTGGAATTACCAATAATCATTGTTACAGCCATTGTTTCCCCCATTGCTCTACCTAGTGCCAACATTACAGCGCTGACAATACCAGAAAAAGCTGCGGGTACCAAAACTTTTAAAATTGTTTCCCAACGGGTTGCACCTAAGCCAACTGCAGCTTCCCGTAAATTACGAGGTACAGAAATTAAAGCATCCCGAGAAATCGCAGTAATAATTGGCAAAGTCATAACTGCCAGAATGATTCCTGCTGGTAACATACTTGGACCTTCTAAGGTTCCTGAACTGGGTGTTCCAAAAATTGGCAGCCAGCCAAAGTACTGATTGATCGCTCCTGCAAGGTCTCCTAGGAAAGGAATTAAAACAAAAATTCCCCAAATACCATATACAACACTAGGAATTGCCGCTAGTAATTCGACTAAAAAGACTAATACTGTTCTAATTGAGACCGGAAGCAAATTTTCACTCAGTAGAATTGCAGTACCAACACCAATGGGTACAGCAATTAGAAGACCAATAAAAGAACTGACCAAAGTACCGTAAATTACGGGTAGTGCTCCATAGCTTTCTCTGACAGGATTCCAAGAACTTTGACTAATAAAATTAGCCCCGAACTCTTGAATTGCAGGTAAAGCTTGAATTGCAACCTGAACTGCAATTGTTAACAATACAGCTGCTACAGCCAGTGCAAAAACCCGTGTCAACGAAACAAAACCTTTATCGAGTGACTTATCCAACTTCGAACGGTGAGGAAGTGCCGAACGAACACCTTGGGGATTTGTAGTCATGGAAATATTTACCAATCAAAAATATTAACCCATATTGAATTATGGTCAAACACAGAAAAATGTGGGAGCGAACCACATAAATGTATTAGTCAGCAGTTAATTGTGAATTTTATTTGTTAATAGATATTATCAACGATCGTGCTTCACAATTCATCGTTTCGTTGTAATTACACTTAACGCAAAGCGTAGGATGCCACTTATTGACTACTTACTTGCTTGAGAAGCACCTACAGCAATTTGATAGTCAGGACTGATGGCATCAGCTGCTGCTGCAACTTTCTGAACTACATTTTCTGGTAAAGGAACGTAGCCCAATTCTTTGCTCACCTTCTGACCTTCAGTTAAGCCATATTCAATCATTGCTTCCATGGCTTTAGCCTTAGCTGGATTGTCATATTTCTTATAAGCCAAAATCCAACTGTAAGTCACGATGGGATAAGATTCTGCACCTTCTGGATCTTCAATGAAAGCGCGGAGATTTTCTGGCAAAGTTACAGCAGATAAAGTTTTAGATGCAGATTCATCTGTTGGGGTAACAAATTCTCCATCTTTATTTTGCAAAGCAGCAAAAGTTACATTATTGTTTTTTGCGTACCCATACTCGATGTAACCAATTGAACCCTCAGTTTGCTTGATTTGGGCTGTGACACCTTCGTTGCCTTTTCCACCAACTCCGACAGGCCATTCTACAGTTTTACCTGCACCCACTGCCTCTTTCCACTCTGGGCTAATAGCACTTAAATGCTTGGTAAATACTCCTGTAGTACCACTACCATCAGCACGGTGAATCACCGTAATATTTTTGTCTGGCAGATTTACTCCTGCGTTGTCTTTGGCAATTTTAGGATCGTTCCACTTATTGATTTTACCTAGAAGAATTTCAGTGTAAGCTTCTCTGGATAACTTGAGTTCATTTACTCCGGGTAAGTTATAAGCAAGTACCACACTACCAGCAGTCATTGGCAGTAAAAGTACGCCTCTGTCTTTAGAAATCTTAGCAATTTCTTCATCCTTCATTGCGACGTCACTCGCACCAAAGTCAACGGTTTCTGCAGTAAATTGTCTTACACCAGCACCACTACCAACGGATTGGTATGTTACTTGTAAATCAGGGTTTTTCTCGTTTAAACCTTTAAACCAGGTTTGATATAGAGGTGCCGGGAAAGATGCACCAGCTCCATTAAGATTAACTTTTCCACCTAAATCTAATTTGCCACCACTGGCTGTAGTATTAGTGGCATCACCGGTTGTTCCTTCGGCATTTTCACCACCCTCAGGTTGTTGTCCGCCACAGGCTGCTAAGGAAACTGTTAATGCAAATACAGAAAGAGTCTTGAGAATTCTAGAAGTATTATTTACAGGGTTAGAAAAAAGCATGGAGGTGTTGTTATTAATTTTGCTGCTGAGCGATTATAATATACCGCGTCAGAGTAAAGGCAAGGTTAACAAAGTATAGATTTTCAACCACTAACAGAGTAGCAAAATTAAAGTTTAATTATCTTTACTTAGTGGTTTTTTAGATACATTAAATTACCAAATTTTATATGTAAATGATACTGAATTTAGTTTAATTTTAAATGTATTTACTGATGCCGAAATAACTGTTAATTAAATAGCTATTTATCATTACCGAATATACTACTAGAAAAGAAACAAAATAAGTTTCATGATTTTATTTTTTTGATGAAGTTTTCTTTCGTGATACGCGTGCCTAACCAGAGTCTACGCTTAAATACTTGCAAATCAAAAATGATATCAAATATCCATATTTGAAAATGACTAGCTGTAAGGCTGAGAATCTGACTCTTCAATATGAACATTTTGCTGCTAACAGAAGCGAAATTAAATATGATTTCGCTTCTGTTAGCAGCGTACGTATTACTAATTCAACAATCACTTAAGATTTAACAATCATTGGAGTTAGCAGTAGCACAAAAGTACTTAATGTAATAAATGACCAAAGTTAACGGTCAAATTTGTCTCAAAACTTTTGTAGCACAGAGTATCAATAAATTAAAGGGTTAACTGTTTTTAGTGTTAATGTTGCTTGTCGCAGGGTAATAAACTAATTTTAGGGTCACAAAATGAAGCTGAAATATACTTTTGAACTTTGTGAAGGTTATTAAGTACCCTAAAGAACTAGCGAATAAAGCTCAATGAGGCTATGCTTAATATTGTTTGCGCTCGCAAAATAAGTTATTGGCTGTTGATAAAAATAGTATTTTATATTTGATATCAAGCCATCGAGATAGAATTAATTGTCAATAGAAAAGTAAATATATCTCTTTTTCTTGTTATCTTTTTATTTTATCTTGTAGCGAATTTGTCAGGATTGTAATTTTCTGAGTAAAATTTTTATCATTATTTTTTACCCAGATTTAAAATCCAAAACTCTGATTAATCTATATTAACTAATGTTGGCTGCATCCAATCAATTACTATGGTCTATGATTGGCTTACTGCTAACTATGGGTGGAACTTTTTTAGAAGCATATTTTACCACCCTGCCTTTTGGTTGGAGTAAGCAAGGAATTCAGACTTTTTCTTTAGGTGTTACTTATCAAATCGGCGCAGTTTTGCTCGTCGGTTGCTTGGGTGGAAAGAATGCTGGAGCGCTTTCCCAAATTGCTTATTTAGTAATGGGTTTAACTTTGTTGCCTGTTTTTGCTCAAGGTGGGGGTATTGGCTATGTGAAGCTAGCACACTTTGGGTATTTGCTTGGTTTTATCCCCGGAGCTTGGTTATGTGGCTTAATTGCCTTTAAAGCCAGACCAAAACTAGAAACTTTAGCATTTAGTTGTTTAGTAGGCTTGTTTACCGTACACATCTGCGGTATTAGTTATTTGTTTATTAGCTACTTTTTTCAGTTTAAAGGTATGGAGGCTTTGAGTTTAACAGAAGCAATTCTAAAATATTCTTGGTTCGCACTTCCGGGGCAATTGGTAGTAGTATGCGCTGTGACAGTACTTGCATACGTTCTAAGACATCTAATGTTTTATTAGGAGTTATTATTGCGAAGGGTTTATTTTTGTCCCCTCCATTGGTTGATCGTGGTTTTAGAATAACTAATTTAAAAATCACTACTTTGAAGATGAGTTTATGGCTAAAACCTGAATCCTGTAATTTTTTAAGATTTCTGTTCCCCTTGAATTACCCTGGTTTATTAATTAAATTTCCTTTTTCGTAATGTTTGATATTTGTTTTACTTCCTGAAATTTTTCAAGTTCCATTAACGAGCACCCAATCATTGATTATGAGTTTTAAAAATCGCTTTTTTTGGATTGCTGCTTTATCTATGCTTGTTTTGGATCAATTAACCAAATTTTGGGTTCAACAAGACTTTAGCTTGAAACAGACACAAGCACTCATACCAGGCGTCTTCCATTTTACTTACGTACATAATTACGGCGCAGCATGGAGTTTATTTAGCGGACATGTAGGTTGGTTGCGCTGGCTTTCCTTAATTGTTAGCGTAGGATTAATTGCTTTTGCAATATTTAGTCCAACTTTAAATCGCTGGGAGCAATTTGGTTATGGCTTTATATTAGGCGGTGCTGTAGGTAATGGTATAGATAGGTTTATGTTAGGCTATGTAATCGATTTCTTACACTTTAAGTTGATTAATTTTCCAGTTTTTAATATTGCAGATGTATCTATTAATATCGGTCTTGCTTGCTTGTTGATTAGTTATTTTCAAAAAAAACCCGACAGTAATCAGCATAAACTGAGATAACTTATTTAATTTTATATTTAACTTTTAGTTTTATTTTTATTATTTTAGCTTTCGAAAGCCTGTTTAAATCATTGGTGGTCAGCTAAACAAACAGGCAAATATCTTCACAAGACTTAATTTTACTATATATAAAGGACGAGCCATATAGCTCGCCCCTGAAAATATCTCAAATATTTTTGTTATCCAAATTAAAGTTAATTATTCACTAAAAACTGTAATTTGGTATCAGAACACCTTATAGGAAAATCCTTAAGAGTGTTAATCTTTGGAAATCGGAATTTATCTCAATCTTCAACGGAACTCATGTGTCGTATAAGATTAATTTCAAGACACAGACTAAAATCCGCTTTGACTATCTGAACTTTGATCTGGGGTCGCAGGAGTATTTAAATTTGATGAATCATCATTTGAACTGCTGTCTGGTGTTTGCATATTATCTGGAGCAGAACTATCAGGAACTGTAATTTCCTGCTGATTCATGTTTTGATTTTGGATTCTTTCCTGCCGATTTGTATCTTGCTGAATTATGTCGCCAGATTGGTCAGAATCTGGTGTAACTTCATCTGTTGTGCTGTCAGGTGTGGGATTGATATTTGTTGAATCTGAATCTGTTGCATCCGGAGTTACTGCATCTGGAGTTGTAGTACCAGGTGCGGGAGTAACAGGATTGATGTTTGTCGCATCCGGAACTGTTACATCCGGAGCTGTTACATCTGGGGTTGTAGTATCTGTTGTGTCTGTAGTATCTGCCGGTACAGTGATTTTTTCGGCGTCAGTATCACCTGTGGTTGCTTGGGATCCTTCGCAACGGCTATTCCATGGAGTTTTCTCACATAAGATCTCCATACCCTCTGCACTGATGTTGATATCTTCTGCACTGGGAGCCTTAGATTCTCCTTCTGCTTGTACTACTGCTGCATTACCTGCTAATGCTAGGGTCAAAACAGTCCCAAAAAGGGTAAATAATTTTCCCTTCATAGTAAATTTAGCCTCCTCAACATAATACTCCGCTCATTAAATCAGACTATAACATTTAGAAAATCTTCCCATGTGGGGATGTATATTTCTACAAGATAGTGTTCATCTATGTAAATTGAGTCACAATTTTATCATGACTTCAGCGATCGCGACCTTGCAAAAATATCGAACTTCGAGTTAAATCTTCCTGAATGAGGGTATACAAACTATAATTATCTGACAATCTCAACCCAATGACAGCATTATTGATGACAACACAATGTAGCAAACAAGACAACTAAAAAAATTGGCAGAGATTGTATTGTTATGTTTATCGCAATTGGAAACTATTCCGTAGAGCCGATGTATCCGACGGCTGATTAGTAGAATGGTGGAATAATCAGCATCGTAAGTTGCAGTTCGCCCGATTCTTCAGTAATAACCCTGGTGTGAATAGTCGATGAGTTCCTCCCAACCCCCACAAAAACCAAAAACCTTCCTTGGTCAAATGACTCAAGCAGTACAGACATTTCAAGCGAGGGTTGATTTTTCTAAACTGGCACTCAAGCCAAATGCTAGAGTACCGGAATTATTAGTGCAAGATACCGGGACGGATAAGGCAGAGGTATACCCGCTACTGGGGGATTGCTACGTACTAGGTCGTAGTTCTAAGTCCTGCGATATCATTGTACGCAATCCAGTTGTCAGCCAAATTCATCTGTCCCTATCCCGGGATTCAACACAACGCAAGCCCACGTTTATTATCGAAGATAAAGGTTCAACTAATGGAATTTATCGCGGTAAGCGCCGTGTCAACTCCCTGGAACTGCGACATGGAGATGTCCTTACCTTGGGACCGCCAGAATTAGCGGCTTCCGTGCGACTCCAGTATATTGACCCACCACCTTTATTGTTTAAGGCTATAACTTTTGCCGGTTATGGGGTTGTTGGCGTTACAACTTTAATTGCATTGGTAATTGGTATTGAGTGGTTAAAATTTCCCGTACGACCTTTACCGGGAGCTACAAGGGCACCTGTAATTATCTATGCTGGTGATGGGGAAACTCCCTTACGCAGACCCAATAGTATTAAGCATGTAGATAAAAAGAAAATATCTGATTTTGGACCATATTTAGCTGATGCTGTCATAGCCTCAGAAGATAGCCGTTATTATTGGCATTTTGGAGTAGATCCTTTAGGGGTAACCAGAGCAGTACTAATCAACACCCGCAGTGGTGATGTTCAACAAGGAGCCAGTACAGTTACCCAACAAGTAGCACGCAGTTTGTTCCGCGATTATGTTGGAAGACAAGATTCTTTAGGAAGAAAATTACGAGAAGCAATTGTTTCCTTAAAATTAGAAACTTTTTACAGTAAAGACAAAATTTTGCTGACTTACTTAAATAGAGTTTATTTGGGGGTTGATACCTACGGTTTTGAGGATGCTGCTAATTATTATTTTGGAAAATCGGCTAAAGAATTAACTCTTGCAGAAGCTGCTACCTTAGTTGCAATTTTACCAGCACCTAATGGGTTTAACTTTTGTGGTAGTGCTAAGAGTAAACAATCAATTATTGGCTATCGTAACCGTGTAATTAAACGGATGCTAAGCCAGGGGAAAATTAGAGAACAAGAAGCAAATCGCGCTCGTCGTTCGGCTATTGAAATTGATCCTAAAGTTTGTGAGAGACAAGCAGGAACGATCGCGCCTTATTTCTATACCTATGTCTTTCAAGAATTAGAATCTATTTTGGGACGAGAACTCGCCACAGAAGGAAATTTAATTATCGAAACCCAATTAGATCCAAAAATCCAAAAACAAGCAGAAACTGAATTAAAAAATCATGTGAGTAATGCTGGCTCAAGATTTCGCTTTTCCCAAGGAGCAATAGTAACTCTTGATTCAAGTACTGGTGGGATTTTGGCAATGGTGGGGGGTACCGATTTCAAAACCAGTCAGTTTAATCGTGCTTTTCAAGCAAAACGACAGCCCGGTTCAACCTTCAAAGTTTTTGCTTATACTGCTGCACTGGAAAAAGGTATTTCTCCAGGAAGAAATTATTCTTGTAGTTCTTTAGTGTGGCAGGGTTTTAGGTATAAACCTTGTCGAATAGGTGGTACTGGTAGTTTAGATGTTGCAACTGGTCTTGCTCTTTCAGAAAACCCAATAGCCTTACGTCTAGCACAGGATGTAGGACTTGATAATGTAGTGGAAACCGCTCAGCGTTTGGGGGTAAAATCCAAACTCGATCCAGTTCCTGGATTAGTCTTGGGTCAAAGTGTTGTTAATGTCTTGGAAATGACCGGGTCTTTTGCTGCTATTGGCAATCAAGGCTTGTGGAATCGCCCCCATGCCATAAGTAGAATATTAGACAGCAGCGATTGTCCGGATAACAACCCAAAAAACTGTCGGGTTATTTATTCCTTCGATCAGGATCGGGAAGCTAATAAAAGGGTTCTTAAAACTAGTATTGCTAATAGAATGACTGGGTTGCTACAGCAGGTGGTTACCAGCGGTACCGGTCGTGGAGCACAAATTGGATTGAGAGCCGCAGGTAAAACCGGAACCACTGATAGAAATGTTGACTTGTGGTTCATTGGCTTTGTCCCCAGTCGAAGGATTGCAACTGGTATTTGGTTGGGAAATGACAATAATTCTCCCACACGAGGTAGTAGCGCCCAAGCTGCACAACTTTGGGGAAGTTATATGGGTAAAATATTACCCTGAAAATCACTTTTGTTAATCAGAAATACCAGTAATTTTCCCAAAAAAAATTACAGCCAAAATCACCCAATCTTAGTATTTTTTTGTAAGCTAGCATAATCCTGTTTTACCCATCCCTATAGAATTTTAGTGTTAAATAAATAACTAAAAAATCTAGGGTTAAATAACGGAATACAGATGAACAGACGTGATTTTATTTCTTGGGTTGGTGTAGGTGCATTAGCAAGTTTTTTACCAGTTACTATTGCTGCTTGTTCCTCTCCCCGCACGATCAAATATTGGCAAAAAGTGGCTAGTAAAGCAAATTTAGATGCTAATAAACAACTACTTCAGGAGGGGACTGCTTTTGGTAAAGTTTTGTTAGTTCAAACATCAAATACAGATAATCCCATAGCTGTCGATCCTACTTGTCCCCATGCTGGTTGTACAGTGGATTGGAACAGCGAGCGTCAGAAGTTTGTTTGTCCTTGCCATCAATCAGAATTTACTGCTGATGGTCAGGTAACAAGAGCACCAGCGAGAGCGCCTCTAACAACTTATGCTACCAAAATCGAAGGTGATGACATCTTTATCAAGTCAGTTTAGAGTCAAATCAATTTAGGTGTTTTTTATATCTTCCATGATTAGTAGTTGTTCTGTGTTTGTTTCTAACTTTTGAGAGATGAGTGTGGAAAATTTAAGAATTAGAGAGGTATCCAAAATATTTTCTAAAATTATTCTTTAAAACTAATGGCGTATTTTTCTAAAAGCGTATTTTTTAAGTGTTTACATTAAGATTTGTTGAACAAATATTATTTAATTATTTAATTACAAAAATCTCAAGTTTAGGGTCGTAAAATTTCCCAATTATTTTATTAGTATTAATTTTATTGACATTAATTACTTAGTTTATTCAAGCTTAATTCAATTGTTAACTTTTGTCACAATGTTCCACGATGTCGATTTTAAAACTGGCAATAATTACCCTGAATTAAGAGCTTGGCTGAGAGTTTATTAAGTGATATTACAATTGATGCAAAAATATTGAGAAATTGTCTGAAATAAAAACCAGGCTCTAAGGTAGAACTTAAGGAAAGTGACGAGACAAATCTCATGAATAATATTCAAAAATATCGTTTTGTCTGTACCCTAACTTTTGGCGATATTTATGGTCAGATTGTTGTTTGGTTAATTACGGTTACTTTGAGTTTGGCATCAGCCCTAGCTTTAATGGGTGCTAGACGTCCTGTATATGCTCTAGCCACAGTAGGTTTAGTTGTCTTGCTATCATTACCATTTTTGCTATTTGCCTTCGTAACCACCTTATTAAATCACGTAGAATTATCTGCTATAGATACTGAAAGTAGTATGGACAAAATACCGAGCAGTATTTCAGGACAAAGACCTGTACAAGCGAATAGTTAAATCAATAACTTGTTGGAAATAAAAATAACGAATTTACATATTTAAGTTATTCGTGGGTAGACTATAAACCAATACCTAATGTAACTATATTTCCCTGTTTGAAGCAGGGAATTTTTGTGTGTTTGAGTTGGGGGTTTGATAATTTTTATTAATTAGTAAGTACATAAAAATAAAAATTGCAATCTAGGATATCAGGGACTAATTATGCTTGAATTTGATGTAATTATTGTTGGGGGTGGATTGGCTGGGTCTCGTGCTGCGGTTGAAATTGCCAAAACCAATCCTAGTTTGAAAATTGCAGTTGTAGCTAAAACTCACCCGATTCGTTCCCATTCTGTCGCAGCACAGGGGGGTATTGCTGCTTCGTTAAAAAATGTTGATGAGCAAGATAGCTGGAAAGCCCACGCTTTTGATACAGTTAAGGGCTCCGACTATTTAGCAGATCAAGATGCAGTAGAAATTCTCACTCGGGAAGCACCTGATGTTGTGATCGATTTGGAGCACATGGGAGTTTTATTTTCCCGTCTACCGGACGGACGTATAGCCCAACGTGCTTTTGGTGGACATTCCCACAATCGAACCTGTTACGCAGCAGATAAAACAGGTCATGCAATTCTCCATGAGTTAGTAAATAACCTACGGCGCTTCGGGGTAACAATTTTGGATGAATGGTATGTGATGCGCTTAATTTTGACTGAAGGTCAAGCAAAAGGCGTGGTAGCCTACCGAATTCTTGATGGACATTTGGAGGTAATTCGGGCTAAGGCTGTAATGTTCGCCACTGGGGGTTATGGTCGAGTTTTTAATACTACTTCCAATGATTATGCTTCCACTGGTGATGGCTTGGCGATGACGGCTTTGGCGGGATTACCTCTAGAAGATATGGAGTTCGTCCAATTTCATCCCACTGGTTTATATCCTGTAGGTGTACTCATTTCCGAAGCTGTGAGGGGGGAAGGGGCTTATCTGATTAATTCGGAAGGAGAAAGATTTATGGCGAATTATGCTCCTTCTCGCATGGAACTAGCACCACGAGATATTACCTCTCGAGCAATTACCTGTGAAATTAACGCAGGACGGGGAATTAATTCTGATGGTAGTGCTGGTGGTCAATTTGTGCACCTAGACTTGCGACATATGGGTAAAGAAAAAATCATGAGTCGCGTCCCCTTTTGCTGGGAAGAAGCACACCGTTTGGTAGGAGTTGATGCGGTAATAGAGCCAATCCCGGTACGTCCAACCATTCATTATTGTATGGGTGGAATTCCTGTTAATACTGATGGAAGGGTTCGGGGTAGCGCCGATACCCTAGTGGAAGGATTTTTTGCTGCGGGAGAAAGTGCTTGTGTTTCGGTTCATGGAGCCAATCGTCTAGGTAGCAACTCTTTGTTAGAGTGCGTAGTTTATGGACGTAGAACCGGCGCTGCGATCGCTCAATACATCCAAAATCGCAAATTACCTACCATAGACGAGCAAGAATACCTCAAACAAGCAAAAGAAGAAATTCAAAATTTGTTAAATCAATCTGGAAAATATCGCATTGGAGAAATTCGTCAAGCTTTCCAAGATTGCATGACCCAATATTGTGGTGTTTTCCGTACAGAAGCATTAATGAGTAAGGGATTAGAAAAAATTCAGGAACTACAACAGCAGTATGCAGAAATATACTTAGACGACAAAGGTAGTGATTGGAATACAGAAGTTATCGAAGCCCTAGAATTAAGAAGCTTGATGGTGGTAGGTAAAATGATAATGACATCAGCCTTGAATCGCCAGGAAAGTCGCGGGGCTCATTGTCGAGAGGATTATTCTCAAAGGGATGATACTAACTTTCTCCGCCATACGATGGCTTATTATTCAAGCGCTGGTATTGATATTCGGTATGCTCCTGTAAATATAAGTATGTTTCAACCCCAAGAACGGAAATATTGATTGGGAAATTGGGGATTGGGGATTAGGTGATTGGTTTATAAGTTATTATGACCTTTGATGCAGTCTCCAATCCTAGCCTTCGTGTCAGAAATAGTAAGATAAGCAAATGCTGAGGTAAACACATCAGAAAAAATACCGAAGTATAAAAATGTTAATTATAGAAATATTTTTCTGGTTTTCCTCGAAGCATTTTTATTAATATTTACTGCTGAGTGGGGAGACAGGACGTAAATTGCCACTATTACTTTAGCGGCAAGGAAATAATTCTGTAACAGTGATTTCAGGTGCTATTTTAGAACAAATTTGTGCTGCGATCGCAGTCACTTCTGGACGACTCCTAAATAAACAAATATCCGAACGTCAACTCACTCTTTAGAAGTTTTTTTGGAAGGAGGTGTTTCAGTTGTGGAAGCTTTAGGAGTTGGGGTTGGAGTGCTATTTGCCTGACGATTAATTTCATCCTTGTACTTAGCAGGCGCTAGTTCTGCAGCTTTAGTAAACAATGGTTTTGCTTCATCTACTTTTCCTTGTTGCTTAAGTAATAATGCTTTTGCCATCACCGGACGAAAATCTTGTTTATCATTTTTAATGGCGATATCAAAAGCAGCGATCGCCTCCCCATAGCGATTTTCCTTAGCATAAACACTACCAAGTAAAGTCTGAACTGCTGTAACATCAATACTGCCTGGCTCAACTTTATTTGCTTTTGTTGCAGTAGAGAGGTTATCTTTCAACAAGCTAATAGCTTGCTGAGGTCGTTTTTGTTGGAGCAAAAGACTAACATATGCTTCTAGCACCTTGGAGTCGCCCGGTTTCGTTTTCAAAGCGGAACGAAAGGCTTTGGCTGCGCCTTCCTTATCCCCCACTTGCTGCTTAGCTTGACCGAGCAATACAGCATATTCTGCCTGTTCAGGAGTTTTTTTTACTAACTTTTCTAAATCTTCAATTACCGCTTTTATGTCACCTTGTTTTAGACTTAATAGCTGTAGCCTTGCTTCAATGAGGCGCTTGAGAGCAGCTGTATTTTCTGGCTCCTCCTGAGACAAACGTTGATAAAACTGTACGTCTTTCGTGAGTTTGGAGATTTGTGCTGCTGCAGGCGAACTCGTTTTGAGTGTGTTTCTCACAGTAGCAGTTTCTTCGTTTGAGGATTGTCCGTTGTTAAAAGCAGCGATCAGGGGAGCAAATGAAACCCCTATAAAAGCGACAGCCACAAATCCTAGAACTGAATACAACATCCAGCGATTGCGTGCTTGAGACACAAAATTTTCCTTTACTCTAATTTACAAATTATGGACTGTAAAAATTGAAAAACTCAAAAAATTTACAAACTTTGCGGAATACCATGAATTGCTTGTGAACTTTATAACAAACAGGCATTTGAACAGCCAAGTCTAGCAATGATTTTAGGATAAATTGTTGGATTTGTAGCTATGGTATGCTTCCGAAACTAGTATAAAGGCGCTAAATTACACATTTAGTGTGTGTATGCATTCCAAATGCGTTTTTAGTATCACACACTGTGCGATTGGGTGGCAAATTGAATTTATTTACTTCGATCTGCCGCGCAAAAGCTTTTGAGAACCGCAATATTATAAGTCCCGTTATGGGATGTGTCTCCGCCGCAAGGAGTTTTTATGAATTCCGACCTGATGCCGTCACCTGAATCTTCCAATTCCACTGCCCCTGATCAGGCAGAAAATAATCCTGATCAGGCAGAAAATAATATTGTTAAACCGGCGCTCGAGCATACGGATGCTCCCACAGCTGAAGTTGACAATTCACAGACTAGCCATACCGATGCTGACGAAAATAAAAGCAATGATAGTCGTCAGCAACCAATTCCACCCCCTAGCGAACCGATGCAATACCGAGCCATCGGATTAGTTAGAGGGCGTTATCAAGCTAGTACCGAACAATTTACCCAAGGCTTACTGCTGACCGCAGATGGTACAGAATTAAATGCTGTGCTTCTCGGTCGAATTATGAGTTTGGTAAAAAATCACCTTTCTCTAGAGCAAGAGCACTTATGGGTAGTTTATCCCCGAACCAGACAAGAAAATGACCAGTTACACGTCCAAATAGTTGGTGTTTGGGAGCCAGAAAATCTGGCGAAAAAATCCCCAGATGCGCTTAAAGAATCTGAAGCTTCACCACAAGAAGAAATGGAAGAAGATCCATCTTCTTCAGAAACTGATAAAAAAGCAACAGATAACTTTGTTCCTTCATCAGAAGTTGCCGATGGTGGTTTCTCCATTCGAGGTGAAGTTGTTTACCAATCCTATGGCGATGAAAGCCTGGTTGTAAAAATTAAACAAGCTCCTCGGAAAGCATCTGATAAACCCAAGTATTTCAAGGTTAAACTGAAGGGCAAACTGGATACCAAAGCAGTTGGTAAATTCTGGGATTTTGAAGTAGAGCGCCAAGCCGATAACTTAACAATCGGTAAAGCTGAACTAATTGCCGATTTACCGAAAAAACGCAATCCGTTCAACAATAAGTTTAAGAAAAAGCGCTTTGACCGAGGGAAAAAACCATTCCGCAGACAAGATGGGGAAAAAACTCGTCCTGTCAAGAGAAGTGATAGTCCAAGACCATCATCAAGACCTGCTGCACCTGCTGCAGAAAATAGACCTACTCCAAAGCCAGTAAAACGCCAAAAACCTCAACAGGAGTAGTTAAAACATGGCTAAAGCCAAACAGTACCTATAGCTGCGCTACCTACGGATCCGGTATACTTTGCTAAAGACTAAGGCGATCGCTAATTGGTCATAGCATCGCGTGCTCCTTGTGGTATATCGTAATAACCCGGTGCGATGAATCCAGGGGATTGTAATGATGATGCTGCGTATTTTTTTATTTCATCAATAAATAAATTATACGGCACGCCCACTCTCAGGGCGTTCCGTCGCAGCCACACCGTAGGTGCTTAAAACTACTAAAAGTGGAGGATTTGCTTCCAAATTAATTACCAATCTAAGTTAATTACCAATCTAAATTAATTACCAAATAGCCTTATTAATTCCAAATTACCTTTTTTATGAGGGCACACTGCAGCAAAATGCTGCTAGACGCCCACTATAGTTAACAAGTTATTGCTTCGAATTCAAAATTCTGTCCAACGATTTTGGGGTAAAAAAGTTCGCTCTGTAGGAATTTGACAAACTGGTTCTGTAAGATTGAAGTTACCAGCTTCGATCCATTGTTTTAACTCTTGGGCTACTTGAATTGATAGATATAAGCTTACTAAAGGGGCTACGCGCACCGTTCTACCTTCAATAACGATCCGTCCTGATTTAAGTTGAGCGTAACTTACTAAGCCAAAGGTAGGACGTACCCTGCGAGGGATGGAAAAATCAACAATTGGTGCGACTAGGTCTTTGTCTTCGACAGCACATCTAACAACCACTTCTTCGTTTAGTATTGGTAGGGGTACTCCCACACCCAACATCAAAGAAGGACCATAATTTTTGAAGTAACAGCCCCTAACCCAGCGCGAATCCATCTGTTTCGCATCGCCGATCAAAGCTAAGGTTGCTGCTGGTCCTACAGGTGTTCGATTGGGTAAACGTTTTTGTAAGGGAAAGTGTTGAGTCCCTTCCCAGGTGACATAACCCACACCACCACCAAGAAAAATTCGCGTACCGATACCAACGAGTTGTAAATCTGGGTCATTGAGTAGAGGAGAGATTGCACCAGCATTAGAATAAACTGCATTACCCAAACGCGGATGTAAAGGCCCAAGGTAGGTATGCAGCATGCGTTCTCCACCATTGACGCCAACAATAAAATTTTGATAAATATTGCGGGGATTAAATAAATAAAACTGATTGATTGTTTCGCGGGTAATTGCAGCCTCAAAAGTTCCCCGTGGATAACAGTCTGTTACTTGTCCTTGTGCGCGTACTTGTACGAGCTTACCTGCGATTAAATCTTCTATAACATGACCGCCACCACGTTCTTTGAGTTCTTCCCCTTCTTTTTGTTCTACGGGACAACTAGCACCCAAATATAAATCTACTGCCCCAAAGCCAGAATATGCAGGTACTCCATCTAACCAGCAGCGACGAATTTTAATTGGTGGATCGGTATGACCTAAATTAATCACAGCTCCACTAGATTCCATTGGTTCAAAAGTACCAGTGGTCACCACATCAACTTGTTTGGCTACAGCTGTAACACCTTCTTCTGCAACTTTTGCTTTTAATTCTTGTGCGGTGAGGACTACCGCTTTTTTGCGGTTGATTTTATCATTTATTTCCGCAATTGTTCGCATATTAAATCAGTGAAATAGTGATAAGAAAGGGAAAGTGAATTATTTTCTCTTGTTTCCTATTGTTTGCTAAATAACATCCATTTTAGCGACATGCATTAAGTCATTCTGACAAGTTCTGCATGGTACTGGGAAAAGTTCTGAACACACTGAGCAAAATCAGCGTATCATACCCATACTCTCAGGTGTATCTCTATGGGAAGAGTGTTAATATTTTTGGATCAAATGCTCAGATAGCAAGATTTTTGAGTTTAATTGGACACAAATCATTTTTACCTCATAAAAAATATAAAGACAAAACAATTTAACCAACAATAATTGATAACTAGTAACTGTAGCCCCTAAGGGCTCGGCGTTAGCCATAAACTGTTAGCAAAGTGTACGTGGTCTAGCGTAAGCGTACTGTAATTATTGCCCATTAACTGTAGGCGTTAGCCATAAACTGGTAACTGATAACTGGTAATTGATAACATGTCTGATTATCCTCATCTTGAACAAGCACTAAAACATCACTTTGGTTACGATAGCTTTCGTCTCGGACAGCGTGACATTATTACTCAGGCGCTACAAAACCGAGATTTACTAATTGTGATGCCGACAGGTGGGGGTAAGTCTTTGTGCTTTCAGTTACCAGCACTACTCAAAAAAGGTTTGACGGTGGTGGTATCACCTTTAATAGCTTTGATGCAAGATCAGGTGGAAACACTACGGAAAAATGGAATTTCGGCAACATTTCTCAACAGTAGTCTTAATTCCTATAAAGTGCGATCGCGGGAACAATATATCCTCGGTGGCAAAGTAAAATTACTTTATGTTTCTCCAGAAAGATTGCTCAGCGAAAGATTTCTTCCTTTTCTAGATTTAGTACATCATCAAATAGGAATTTCCACATTTGCCATTGATGAAGCCCACTGCGTTTCTGAGTGGGGACACGATTTTCGCCCTGAATACCGTCAGTTGAGTTCGTTGCGACAACGTTATCCCGGAGTTCCCACATTAGCACTTACCGCCACAGCTACCGATCGCGTCCGGGGTGATATTATTAATCAGCTCCAACTCAAACAACCAAACGTTCATATTGCCAGTTTTAACCGCCAAAATATTTACTACGAAATTCGCCCCAAAAAGAAATATGTTTACACCGAACTATTAGAAATTATTCGAGAAACTGAAGGTTCGGGAATAATCTATTGTTTAACCCGCAAAAAGGTAGAAGAACTAGCATTTAAACTCCAACATGACAAAATTTCTGCCCTTCCCTACCATGCGGGTTTAAGTGATGCAGAACGTAGCGAAAACCAAACCAAATTTATTCGCGATGATGTTCGGGTAATGGTAGCAACAATTGCTTTTGGAATGGGAATCAATAAGCCAGATGTGCGATTTGTAGTTCACTATGATATATCCCGAAATATTGAAAGTTATTACCAAGAATCTGGAAGGGCTGGTAGGGATGGAGAACCATGCCGATGTACAGTTTTTTACGGCTACGGCGATCTGAAAACTATTGAATGGAGCATTAATCAAAAAACCGATCCCCAAGAACAATTAATAGCCAAACATCAATTACGGCAGATGATTGACTATGCCGAAGGTACTGACTGTCGTCGGACAATTTTACTCGGTTATTTTGGCGAACAGTTTACCGGGAATTGTGGCAATTGTGATAACTGTCGCCATCCCAAGCCAGTTGAAGATTGGACAATTGAAGCCATGAAATTTTTATCCTGTGTGGCGCGCTGCAAGGAAAGATTTGGCATGACTTACATTATTGATGTGTTGCGGGGATCGAAGAATCAAAAAATTATCCAAAGAGGACATGAAAAGCTTTCTACTTATGGAATAGGTAAAGATAAAAGCGTCGATGAGTGGCGAATGCTGGGACGTTCTTTACTACATCAAGGTTTACTCACCCAAAGTGCGGACGGTTACGGTGTTTTAAAACTGAATACCCAGAGTTGGGAAGTTATGCGGCGACAGCGACCAGTTTCCATTGCAGTTAGTCCACAACGAACAGCAGCATGGGAAACAGAAAGTCCTAAAGCTATAGAAGCTGAGATGTTGTGGCAAAGATTACGAGAATTGCGCAAACAACTAGCAGATGCAATTGGTGTTCCACCATATGCCATTTTTGGCGACTCCACCTTGAGATTAATGGCGCAAGTTAAACCGAGAAATAAGCAAGAATTTAGCAAACTTTCTGGAGTCGGTAGCCATAAATTAGCACAGTATGGCGATAAATTTATGGCAGAAATTCGTACTTATTGCCAAGAAAATAATTTACCGGAAAATGATTCTATTTCCTTGCAAGCAACAGCAACATACACTGAATTACAAACCTTAGAATTACACAAACAAGGATTAAGTATTAAAGAAATTGCTCAACAACGTAATCTAAAAGCGAGAACAGTTATCGGTCACCTTTCTGACTTAATAGAAAAGCATCAACCAGTAGATATAAATTTATTAGTTCCAGTAGAAAAGCAGGAAAAAATTCAACAGGTATTAGAAACTTTAGGAAATGTAGCTCTAACACCAGTCAAAGAATATTTAGGCGATGATTACAGCTTTGATGAAATTAATTTGGTGCGGGCGATGTGGCGCAAAAATAAACAGTGATGGGCAGAAAGATTTCTAGAAAAATAAAGGTTTTAGGTTGTTTTCCTGGTAGCACAATGACATAAATTGGTTATTTACATTGGTTATTTATGTATAAATAAAGCAGCATAACAGATTGAAGTATTCGTTTCTTCTGTGGTCTATGACTATTTGGCAAAGCTTATAATTGTCTCAGCAGTATAGCTTTGGAAATTTAGATGTCAACACTTAAAGAAATTGAAGCTGCTATCCTTACACTTCCACCAAATGAGTTCCAACAACTCATGCAATGGTTTTTTGACTTAGATTATCAGCCTTGGGATGAGCAGATTGAAAAAGATATAGCAGATGGTAGGTTAGGAGATCTTGCTCAAGAGGCAATTTCTGAATTGGAGGCTGGGCATTTTCGGGAAATTTGATGCATTATACAACATGTCGTTTTTGGGAATGCTACGATGTCTAACCTGAGAATGCGCAAAATACTGCCGATCAGTGCTACGAGTTGCTTAAAACTGATCCGTCCCACCCGTCCTTGCACTTCAAAAAAGTTGGTAAATATTTGTCAGTGCGAGCAGGAAAAAATTATAGAGAATTGGGTATAGAATTTGAAAAAGGTATTTTGTGGTTTTGGATTGGTACACATGCAGAGTATGACAAGCTCATTGGCAGCTAGTACTCGCTTCAAAACTTTACTACACCAGAACTTTCCAAATATAGTTGATTGATTTACAAAGATTTTAATTAACCCTCATACAAGAAGCAAACAGGAAATAGCAAATAAATTTTCTTGGCTGTTCCCTGTTCCCCATTCCCTTCTAATTCAAATTTTCTAAACGAATACGGGGATCGGCAAATTTCAATAACAAATCCGCAACTAAATTACCAATAATCAGCAGAATAGCACTCATCACCAAACTAGCCATTACCAGATACAAATCTTTAGCATTCACAGCTTGCAAAGTAAGTCTACCTAAACCTGGCCAGTTAAAGAAAAATTCTGTAATAAAAGCACCCGCCAATAAGTTAGATAATTCAAAACCCAGTAAGGTAATTAGGGGGTTAATCGCATTACGTAAAGCATGGACATAAATCACTACATTTTCTGGTAATCCCTTAGCACGGGCAGTTCTAATGTAATCTTGGCGCAAAACATCCAATAACTGACCGCGAGCAATCCGTTGTAAACCGGCAAAACTAGTAATACTTAAAGCAACAGTTGGCAAAATCATGTGCCAAGTAATATCTAATGCTTTACCAAAAAATGAAAGTTCGTCGTGGTTGATACTCGTCATTCCACCGACTGGAAATATTGGACTAGTTATTTGAGCAAATATAAGTAACAACAAAGCCGTGATAAAGCTAGGAAAACCTTGCCCTACATAGCTAATAACTTGCAGAACTCTGTCAGCAAGACGATTTTGATTAACCGCAGCAATGATACCTAAAGGAATGGCGATCGCCCAAGTCGCAATCAAAGAAGAAATTGCTAAGAGCAAAGTTGCTGGTATTCTTTCCCAAATTAATGAAGCAACGGAGCGCTGATAGACAAAACTCGTACCGAAATCACCCCGCGTCACAATATTTCTCAGCCATAAAAGATATTGCTCTATATTTGATTTATCCAAACCAAATTGTCGTCTCAGCTCTTCAATTCTTTCTGGAGAAATTTTCGGATTTTGCCGTAGTGTATCGATGTAATCTCCCGGGGATAGTTTAATAATAAAAAATGATAATGCAGAAGCAAGTAAGACAGTTAGCAGTGCTTGCAAAATCCTTTTAAGAATAAAAAGAAAGTTATCACTTGTAACCAGTCTTTGTAACCAATCTAAACTTGTTTCCCAGTAACTTCTTGATGTTGTATTCATAATACGGATGCTAGTTATCAGTTGATGCGCCTTGTGAGTCAGAAGTCAGGAGTCAGAAAGAAGTCAGAAGTCACGACAGACTGCGTCCTAACGGACGAGCAGGAGTCAGAACAGACGACCACACTCTGACAAGCGAATAGAAGCTAGGAGTAAAATTCAGGTAAGAAGAAATAATTAAAATTAAATATTAAAATTAAAATTTATCTAACCCTTTTCAGGATTTGTATTTAAAACATTTTTTTAGTCATTTTCTAGTAAAAAATGTGAGTATAAAGTCCTTTCTAATTATTTTGGATTCTGTCTTCTGGATTCTAACGCCTTATTTGCAGAATTTTGCCAATTTCCATACTGCGTCAAAAAAAGCAATGAGGTATCATTAGTTTCATGATTTTAAGTATAAAACTGTCTCGTAATGCAAACTTATATAAATTCCATAAGACCTCCATTAGATAGGAGGTTTAAGGAAAGCAAAAAAATCAAAAATCGATAAATACTTACTCGATCGCTATTTAAACGAAAGTGTAAGTATTAACTTAACTTAAATATAAAGTGTCCGAGTCCGAGTGTCCGAGATTAATACTCAACAAGAGTAACAATTGGTACATCAGGTAATCTATCCCGTCCCTGTAGCTCACGCAGTTCGATTATAAAGCCAAATCCCAGTAACTCACAGCCAACTTTTTCAACTAACTTAGCAGTGGCATTTGCAGTTCCACCTGTGGCAATCAGGTCGTCTACAATTGCAATCTTGTTTCCTGGTTGTAAAGCATCCTGATGAACTTCTAAGCAGTCTGTACCATACTCTAGCTCGTATTCCACTGCATGAACAGAAGCCGGTAACTTACCTTTTTTCCGGACAGGAATAAAACCTGCACCGAGCTTGTAAGCTAGTGGTGTACCAAATAAGAAGCCTCTAGACTCCATCCCGATCACATAATCGGGTTGTAAATTGGCTTCCATAAACTTTTGGGCTAATAAATCTATCGTATGGCGTAGTCCTTCAGGATCTCGCAGTAGCGTAGTGATATCCCGAAACAAAATTCCTGGTTTGGGAAAATCAGGAATATCACGGATTAGAGGCTTCAAGTCCATAAATATCTGTCAACAAAAGTTGAATTTTAATACTATTGTTGTTTGCGACCCTTCCCTATTTCGGGAAGCTTGCTCTTATCAACGTAAATCCTTGGAAAATCGTACACTATAATGTCATACCCTTGGAATCATACCTTTGAAATTGGATTTGATTTTGGTAGTTATTGACGATTGTTATAATCTACACCAAGGTAGGGATGTAGTTGTAATAATTGATTTTGGTCAATGATAGTAAGAGCAAAAATTAAATGTAAGTATACGGAAAACTTTAATTTGAAAAGGTAAGTAATGTATATATCATGCAGTCATAAAATCGCATTAAATTCAATTAACCTAGTTTAGCTACCTATTTTAATTAGTTGTCATTAAATTATTTTCACCCGTATAAGGTATTTAGAGGATGAGTGTTTCCGCGAGTTTAACGCCATTTGACAATTCAGCACCTGAATCAACACCAATGATTTTGGTAAATCTGCCAGATCCTGTAATTGAAGGGCAGGTATGTCCCCGTAGCACCAGAGTACAAATAGACTTAATTTTATTGGCAATCGAAGCTTTGGAGCTTGGAGGTTCCGAAGCTATTCTGGCATTCGCACAAGAGTTAGAACTACAAATAATTATCAAAGACAGAGTAAATCTTTGGCGTTTGCGTAACACTAATCCGATGCGTAGAGCACACATTCGCCGTCCTCTAAGTATAACTGAAGCGAAAGCATTAGTTGTAATTGCCTGTTATCTGGCTCGAAGATTGACTGTTGTGATTCGTCAACTATTAATGATATATCAGCAACTGAGTGAAAAACAAATACCACTCGAGCAAAATTTACGTCTTTCAAATTACTTGGAAAGATTCAGAGCACACTTTAAGAGTCGGATGAATCCCAGACGTGCTGGTTTTCCATTATTAACTTCCGATGAAAAAGTAGATGAACTGGCGATGAATTTGTTAGGACAATTACTATTTTGTGCTGGTACATCAGGAATGCAAAGGTTCTGGATTAGTCTTTTTGACGGTGAAGTGGAATGAATATTCAACGTAAATACAGTTTGCCTAATTGCACCCTACTCCTAGAAGGTTTGAGTGATTCTTCAAAAGCTGCTCATATCCAAGAATTGCGTCCCGTATTATCTATTTTGGTAAATGCGGAGTGTCAAATATCTGGACATCAACCACTTTTGGGAGGACGGGAATTTTTTGAAAGCTTGGCTAGAGTCGCCAGTTCCTATGCTCAGGAATGTTTAAGTAATGTACCAAATCCACAAGCTCATAACACGGAGGTGGAGTTAGTACAAATTGAAAAAATAGATACTAACAAACATAAAATGGTTGTCAATTCCGAGTTACCTCAACCAACTTTGGATTATGACAAAAGTAATATTAAACCACCGATTGAAGTTAATTTAAATACAGTACAACTTTTCGACTTAGTAGAAGCAATCGACCAGTTTTTTGCTGACACCCAAACTTTACCAGAATTTACACTGCAACTTGAGCCTGTTGGTAAACGTTATAACAATTCAAAGAAAACAGTAGTACAGCAAGCTGTACCTGCAACTCTTGGAGTCTCTAGTTTGGTTGCTGCTGCTGCAATATTTGCTTTGATACCTGCACCGAAAATACAAACACCAAAACCTGAGACGGAAAAAGAGGTCAGCTCAGCAGTTAAGTCTTCGCAAACGAGTGGCGAACAAAATCTTGATTCAAATATATCTGAATCAAATAGTTCATCTACAAAATCGGCAAACAATTTATCTTCTCAAGTACAAGATTTAGAAGCTCTTTTGAGTCAAGTGCCGGAAATTACTGATCGTTCGGTATTGAAGATTTTAACTCGTCGAGTTCACAATCAGCTAAATAATGCTTGGAATAATCGTTCTCAGATTACAGAAAATTTAATTTACCGAGTAGGTGTAGGTACTGATGCAGCTATTTTGGGTTACAAGTCCATAAATCAGGGAGCTAACACCCATCTAGAACGTACCCCACTTCCTGAATTACTTTACAATCCAAATAAGCGCAATCCAGTCGGAAGCGAACCAATTGCTCAATTTAGGATAGTTTTTACTCCTGAAGGGATTTTGCAAGTTTCTCCTTGGCATGGTTACGGAAGAGAAATTATTGGGACTCAGATTAAAGATCCAGTTAAGGTTGATAGTTTAAAAAAAAATCTGGAAACAAATATTCGTGAGAAGTTAAGCGAAAAGCAGAAATTTGAGGAAGTTTTGAAATATCGCGTCGCGGTGAATGGAGAAGGATCCATTACCGATTATGAACCTTTAAATGAGGCAGCATTAGAAAACTTTCGAGATACTCCCTTACCGCATTTGTACAAATCTACTAGAACTGCCCAAACATCAAACTTGGATCCAGCAGCTGTTGCTCAATTCCAAGTAGAATTTCAGCCCAATACCGATCTATCAGTAAGTCATTGGCAAGTATCTCGGTAATGAGTAATGAGTAATGAGTAATGAGTAATGAGTAATGAGTAATGAGTGATAATTAATTGGATCGCAATGTAACAAGCGATACTTAGCTCTGTAGTCAAGAGATTCAACAAATTTATTCCGGGCATGAATATTAAAATTAAAAACAGAATTTGCTCTGACCGGCTTTTAACTGTTACTTATTTTATTACTTGTTACTTCTTACTTTTTACTTGTTACTCATTACTCATGGATTAACTTCAGTAGTATTCCAAATCCCAGAATGTTCAAGAATATACAAACAACGATTTTGGGGGTCGCCCCGTAATTGCAAATGATCTACTTTTACAGGATCTAGTAGTAATAAACAAAAATTATCTAAAGGTTTACTTTTATCTATATCAGAATTACCTATTGGGAGATTTCCTGTATCAGTGCTTTTCGGTTCTCCTGGATTTGCCCAAATAAATTGCGATCGGGCATTATCAGAAATTTGTTCCCAAGTAGAATGTCGCGCTGCTTGGAATCGGGAATCGGGGTGGTTGTAATCGACTAGAGTTAATTCTCCAGCTAAACGAAACTGTTCCCTGGTCACTGTAAAGTACCAACAAATTTCCCCTCTAGCTTGATGGTGAATTTGGATAATTTTTTCACTACGCACATCAGTAATAATTTTCAATTGATTACTATCTTCAAGAAAGCCACGAAATACAACGGTGCGATTAGCAGGATATCCATCACTTTGAACCGTTGCTAGTTGAAAATAGCGACTATGGGGTTGGGAACGATTTTTTTGCAGAGCGCGAGCAAGGTAAGAACGCCAAGGGGCAAGAGACATTTTTACTTGAACTAAAGGTGGGAAATAGATAATGGAGATGATAATAAAACTTTTTCATAATTTCCTCAATTCTTCATATCCCCATGTTTTATGAGTTTCAGGTTTATTTCTGGAGTTTTGTTATGGGTCTACCGCAGATCTGATTATTTTGCAATTCTTTCTTAGCTACCACCACTTAGCGTATAGTCTTAATCTGTCAGAGAACAACAAGGTTTCCCAAAATGGTTCGAGAGCTTGAAAGAAAATACCAGAGTGCAAAATTTCCGGAAACTGCCCCAGCTGCTAATCCTGTATTTTTTAGAACTTACAGTCGTCGCTTGACGGCAGGAGTGAGGGAAACATGGGATGATGTGTGTTCCCGTACCCTGAAGGGATTAGTCGATTTGGCTCAACTCAGTTCTGAAGAAGCTGCAATATTGGATAAAATGCAGCGTAACTTGAAAGCCTTACCCAGCGGACGTTGGTTGTGGGTTGGTGGTACTGATTGGTTAGCCAAATCCAAAAATTTTTCTGGGGCATACAATTGTACTTCCACTAACCTGACTGACTGGAGTGCTTTTGGGTTAATGATGGGCTTAGCCATGATGGGCTGCGGGACAGGAGCAGTCATAGAACCAAGGTATATCAGTCATTTACCTTCTATTCGCAATCGTATCAACCTTGCACTGCAAGGAGAAATTGGTAAAACACCGGTTGAACAACGCCGGGAGTCCACAGAAGTTAAATTTGAGGAAAATCGCGTCATCATTCATGTGGGTGATAGTCGTGAAGGTTGGGTGGATTCCTATCAAAGTCTTTTAGAACTTTCCTCTGATGAAAGATTTGAGGGTGTTGTAGAAGTAATCGTTGATATTAGTGATGTCCGCAATGCTGGTGAACCCCTTCAAGGTTTTGGTGGTGTTGCAAATCCGGTGAAATTACCCGGTCTTTATCAGCGCTGTGCGTCAATTCTCAACAAAGCTGTAGGAAGACGATTAACTTCAGTTGAATGTTGTTTGTTAATTGATGAAGCGGCTGTAACTATCGTCGCGGGAAATATTCGGCGCTGTTTACCCGAAGATGCTTTGGTTCATACATCTAAAGGACTAGTAGCTATTCGTGATGTTAAAGTTGGCGATTTAGTGCAAACTCCCTTAGGATTTCGACGGGTAGTTGATAAATTTGACCAAGGTTTTCAAGATGTTTATGAAGTAGAAACAAATGCTACTTTTCCTCGGGCAACTTTAAACCACAGACAAGCTGTTCTTGCAGATGCTCAAGGTGCTATTGAATGGAAATCTATGGCAAGTTTAGTAGAAGGCGATCGTCTTTTACATAATAAGCAAGTATTACCAGGTGCATTAACTAATTTACCTGCTGATTTTACTCAATCGAGACCCGTTCAAAGTCATACTGCCAAACCATTATTTATTCCACAACTTACATCAGAAATTGCTTGGCTAATTGGTTTTACCCATGGTGATGGTTATGTCGCACTGGGTCGCAATAAGCACGGTAAACCCTATGGGCGTGTGGAATGGGCTATGAACGCTTTAGATACCGAGCTTACTACTAGCATTCAAGAGAAACTTAATATTGCTTTAGCTTCATTTAAATTAAAAGCTTCTCATGGCATAGTCAAAGGTGAAAATACAGCAAAATCAGTTTGCTCATCAATTCGCTTGGCTGAATATTTTCATCGTTATATTAAACAACCAAATACTCCTTTACAAGTACCTGATTTTATCTTGCAGGGTTCGATAGATATTCGAGCGGCTTATTTAGCAGGATTGATGGATAGTGATGGTGCAGTTAAGAACCGTCCCCCACATCTAGTAACAACGGTTTACCGTTCATTCATCAGACAGGTTGCTGCAGTTTTATCTAGTTTGGGTATTGCTGGTAGGATTTCAATTACCCAACCGCAAAAGCAAAAATGGCAAGCTAAATACAATTTGAAAATTCCTGCATTCAAAGATCGTTACAATGCTCTGATTGCTCCCCACAGTGTCAAAGGAGAATTAAAGCAAGGGCTAAAAATGTATGGTTTTACAGTTCCCGGTACTGTAATGCGGGACACTTATACATACAGCGAAATGCGAGAAATGGGTTTTGCTGGGAATCGTCAAGTTGATGCTAATTACGAGCGTTACATAGCTGAATCAGATATTTCGCTGGATATTCCAGTTACCGTTAAGGGACTTGGTAGTTACGATTACGTACAAACTTACGATATCGAAGTAGAAGAAGCTCACTGTTTTTACTGTGATGGATATTTAACCCATAACAGTGCAGGAATGCGTCAAGGAAATAGGGAAGATATCTCATTTGCCGATGCAAAAGCTAATTTATGGCAACAAGGTGAAGATGGTAATTGGCGCATCGACCCCGAAAGAGATGCTCTCAGGATGGCAAACCATACCAGAGTATTTCATCAAAAACCCAGTTTAGAAGAATGTATTAATGCAGTTCGTAAACAATATTACAGTGGTGAAGGTGCAATTCAATGGGCTGGTGAAGCTATTGCAAGAGGTAACCGTGATTTACTACCAACTCCTGAATTAAAAACTGAATTTCTCCAAGCTTACGAACAAGACAATGCTTTGCAGTGGTTACAGCAAAGATATTCTAATTTAGATACAGATGAATTAGAGCATCGTTTACAAAGATATGGTTTAAACCCATGTGGGGAAATAATTGGTAGTAATTTTCACTGTAACCTTAGCGAAATACACTTAAATCAAATCGACCCCGAAAATTACAAAGAACAAGAAGAAGCCTTTACTGCAGGTGCATTATCCGTAGCCGGATTATTAAATCACAAATTTATCGAACCGCGTTACCAGTACAGTCGGGAATTAGATCCGATTGTTGGTGTTTCCTTCACTGGCTTATTTGATTTCTTTGTCCGAGCTTTCGGAGTAGATTGGTTGCGCTGGTGGGAAGCAGGAAGACCCCAAACCCCTCAAGGGTTGGCATTTAAGCGCCGAGAGCAAGAATATCTCAGCATGTGGAAAGAAATTGTACATCGCGTAGTTTGGGATTACTGCGATCGCCACAATCTCAAACGACCCAACCGCTGTACCACCGTTCAACCTTCTGGTACCAAATCTTTACTTACAGGAGCTTCGCCGGGATGGCATCCCCCGAAAGCACAGCGATTCATTCGCCGGATTACTTTCCGGAAAAACGATCCTGTAGCCTTAGCTTGTATTGACTATGGTTATTCTGTTGTACCTTCTCAGTCTGATAAAGATGAAAATGGTAATTTGCTAAACGATCCATTCGATCCTCGCTGTACTGAATGGTTGGTAGAAATTCCCGTCGCCGTACCCTGGGCTGATTTACCGGGTGCAGATGAAATTGATATTAGTAAATTTACTGCCCTAGCCCAAATGGATTTCTATATGCAGGTGCAAGAATTCTATGTAACTCATAATACATCTGCCACTATAGAATTACGAGAACCTGAAATTGAATCTTTAGGTACCCGCATATATGAAGCCATCAGAGACGATCGGGGATACATTAGTGCCGCACTTCTCGCACGATTTGACGATCACCAAACTTTTCCCCGCTTACCATTTGAACCAATTTCTAAAGAGCAGTACAAAGATTTAATGCAAGAAGTGGAGAAACGTCGCCAAAATAATGATTTCCACGCAGCTTTAAGCCGTTATGACTTTGGCGAACTAATAGAAGCAGGTCCTGCTGGATGTGACTCGGATAAGTGCATGTTACCTGAAGTGGAACCAAGATTGTAGAAAATGGAGAACACCTAGTTTCTTATGAGACTGGGTTCTCCTTGTTTTAGAGAGTAAGCGTCTAGAAAATAGATACTTTATTCAAAACTTGAACAATAAAGTTTTCCTAAAATCTTGAAATTATGTTAGTCTACTGAGAATTTTATCAACAACTTAGTCTTATCAACAAATTAGTCAAACCTGGAAAATCTATCCCTGAGAATTTCCTTCAGTTCCCGGTCTAAATACTGATTATCTATAATTGGAGAATAGTGACTAATTTTGCTACATGGTATTTGCTATCTAGTAAATCTAGTTAACTATCCACGAACAGCATTAGGAAAACAGCTATGTTTCTAGATGAATTAACACCTATCTTTAAAGAATTTACGCAGCATCCTCTTTCATTTATGGGTGGTTTTGTTTCTGGTGCTCTTCGACTTAACCTTGCTGAGGATCCGGTAAAAAGTTGGCTTGAAGAACAACTTGGACACAACAGCAATACAAATCCTCCGAACGAGTCACACAATGGTAAAGCTAAAGGTCCTCAACAAATTTCTATCGAATAAAACTTGATAAAATTTGTGTTTTGCAAGCAACAAATAATATTACTGGCTAATAGATGGGAATCACATACTTATTGTTAGTCCTGATTTTCATTAATTAAAAATATATTTTAAAATCCGGTCTTTCCAGAGTCCGGTTTTTCTTTTCAAAGGTTATCGCCTTTGGACGCACTGCGTGTATGACTAAAGTCACGCTACCGCTAACAGCTTGCTGCATGCAAACGGCGGAAGGAAGAAGGAAGAGGGAAGATGTAAGAATTAAGCTTAATAAAAACAGTACATGTACTAAATCCTAATAAGATTATGTTAGCTAGAGTGCAGAATTATGTTTGATAAATATATGATTTATTACAAAATAAAATCGTGTTATCAGATATAGCTTATTTACATTTATCACAAAATATCAATGAATAAATAATAAATAATCTACTTCTTAAGTTCATCTAAAATTTCTCAAATATACAAGTTAAAATAACTCGATATAATTTATTCGATAAATAGTAAATATATATACGTTTCAAGTTGAATAAAATCAATAGTCAAGCAACTACTATACATGAGACTATACATAATAATTTTAGTTAAAAAATATATAAGTGAGGCTGATTTTAAGTTAAATGCATTTGTAATTTCTCATACCTAGAAAAATAGGGCAATCAGTTATTATATAAGCGTACACTGAATATTCTCACACATTTAGGCAAACTAGTAAGTACAGCAGAAATTATATAAATTGCAAACTTATATTTTATTTGCCTCTCAATAATTATTGAGGAAAACAGAATTATTTTTTATTATTTAAATCTGTTTTCTCTAGTAAATAAATTGCTTTTTGTTTAACTCAAGTATATCCACATGACTATTTACGTTGGTAATCTCTCCTACCGCGCTACTGAAGCAGATTTAAGAGCTGTATTCGCTGATTATGGCGAAGTTACAAGAGCGGTACTACCCACAGATCGTGAAACAGGGCGTAAGCGTGGCTTCGCTTTTGTCGATCTAGCAGAAGAAGCACAAGAGGATGAAGCTATTTCTGAACTCGATGGTGCTGAATGGATGGGTCGACAAATTAGAGTCAATAAAGCTAAGCCAAGGGAAGATAACCGACGCACTAGTTGGGCAAAGCCCCAAGATGTTACGCAATAATTAATTATGCTCTTATCTAAATAACTTTTTTTCTAGTCATGCAAGACTTCAAAAGTCACTTTTTACTAGAAATAATTTAGATTTTTACCAATAAATAAACTAAATTCCGACAAGTCGCAGGGGGTCTATTAATAACCTCACGGCTGGTCGGCTTTTGCTATTACAATAGTTATTTATACTCTTTCTTTTTATAGCTTTTCTTTTTATACTTTGTGACTTTTATAATAAATTATTTTATTGATAATAAAAAATAAAATATACTTGATTTAAGTTAACCTATTTTAATGTTTGTTTGTCCCTAATTTGTCACCTTTCTTATTGTATTTTTTGAGAGTAGAATGTTTATTTTTTCTGCTAGATAATTACATTACAGGTATTGAATATTGTTTTAACTTTTAGAATGAAATAGTAGTAACTTTGGATAAAATTAAGATAATTAATTCTGCCACACTAATTTTGATAAGTTAATATATTTTCGAGACTTTATTAAGGTAAGGTGGGTAGAATTAAAACTTATATCTGTAAACGATATACCCCTTGGGGTAAAGTTAATGTCAAACTTGTTAATGTCAAACTTGGTTCGAGTTATGGGTCTAGAATACTCTGTGATTATTTCCATAACAGAATAAAATACGAAAATGTTTATAGCACTTACACAGGCTGCTTTAAAAGGAGAATTAGATAACAACAAAACTTCATACATCACCATCTCCTTTAGCCTTCACGAAAAATACTGCAGCGATAATTTGACGTAATTTATACGGCATAAACTCCTTATTTCTCAATTTGATCGCCGGAGGCACGTCTCATTCTAGATCTAAGCTCCGATTTAATAACTAAACCTGATTTAATAGCCAAAACAGTATATTTCTTGGATTAAATGTATACTGCATGACTATTTATCAATGATGCGCTCGAAAAAAAAGCTGAGTTTCTTTAGTTTATCTAAAATCATATTTGAGTTCTGAAATAAGCTTTCTAAGATAGAGTCAGCAACCAAGGTGTTGTGAAAAAACTGCAGTTTAATTAGTAGTCCGCAGCGAGGATAAACGCATGACTAAAGCAGCAGAATCTTTGGAGTTATCAATGGATAAAGGTACAGATAAAAGTTTAGACCGCGACTGTACAACTTTGTCACGTCATGTTTTACAACAATTTCAGAATTTTTCCCCAGAGGCGCAAGACTTGAGCGCCCTGATGAATCGAATAGCCTTAGCAGGCAAACTAATTGCACGTCGTATGAGTCATGCTGGGTTAATGGAAGGTGTTTTGGGATTCACTGGTGAAGTCAACGTGCAGGGAGAATCCGTCAAAAAGATGGATGTCTATGCTAATGACGTGTTTATCTCTGTATTTAAGCAAAGTGGTTTAGTATGCCGCTTAGCTTCTGAGGAAATGGATAAACCATACTATATTCCTGAAAATTGTCCCATTGGCCGTTATAGTTTGCTGTACGATCCAATTGACGGTTCTTCAAATACCGATACTAATCTCAGTTTGGGCTCAATTTTTGCCATTCGCAAACAAGAAGGTGATGACCTTGATGGTGATGCTAAAGATTTATTGACACCTGGACACAAGCAAATTGCTGCAGGGTACATCCTTTATGGTCCAAGTACAATGCTGGTGTATACCATGGGTAAAGGGGTTCACTCATTCACCCTCGACCCAAGCTTAGGAGAATTTATTCTCACAGAAGAAAACATTCAGATTCCGGTTCATGGTCCCGTATATAGTGTCAATGAAGGTAATTTTTGGCAGTGGAATGAACCAATTCGGGAATATGTTCGCTATGTCCACCGTACGGAAGGTTATACAGCACGATACAGTGGAGCAATGGTGAGTGACATTCATAGAATTTTGTTGCAGGGTGGTGTATTCCTGTATCCCGGAACATTACCAAAGCCAGAAGGTAAGTTACGTTTGCTTTATGAGTCAGCTCCTTTAGCTTTTTTGATCGAGCAGGCAGGAGGTAGAGCAACTACAGGGCATCAAGACATATTAGATGTGGTACCTTCCAAATTGCACCAACGTACTCCACTGATTATTGGTAGTAAGCAAGATGTTGCTAAGGTAGAATCCTTTATTCAAAATGGTCACTGAATTGGGATTACTATAGCCTGACTCTGGGAACTGATACTAGGGAGTTGATCCTAGAAAAATGGAAATTTATTGCTAGCAGTAAGCTCAATTTGTATAAATTTTCATAAATCAATGACCCACGGCAAAACAGGGAATACTTCCTCTATGAGCTAAGTAGATGAATAACAGCATACTACTTACTCTGATGGGATTTAATCCATAAACTGCTCAAAAATTAAGACATTTGTGGAATTACATCTAATAAGGCAAACAAATAGTAAGCTAGCGCCGCAAAGCCCTACTTATTTTAAGTATGTCTTACCCTTATCTAAGATTTTCGCAAAAATGGCTGTTATGTTACAAACTACCAGCAAATTTGAGTAGAAACGGTTAGCAAGTTAATCAATAGCTTACTGGTATTTATATCCTCATAGACACCCTGTGATTTTTTGATGCTTCTGAGTTTTGATATCTGCTTCAGAAAGGAGAAATAGAATACAAATTTCCAATTTATAATTTCCAACTCCTAATTCCCAACTTCTAATTCCCAATTCCTAGCACTCATATGACTTTATAGAAAATTGTGTGTCTGTTTTTATGCCCCACTTTGCGAACATACATATCATTAGCGCAAAAAGGCATCAGCCCAGCCGCACTTGCGGTAACTCCGCCGATCGTTTCGTGCATCCTCGACCGGGTTATCGCAAAAATCTAAGTCGACAATTTCCTAAGTTCACAATTTCCTAAGTTCACAATTTCCTCATCACAACAAATCTCATCAAAACGAAATTGCTATGGTTAATCTGTTAGAAAATCCCTTACGGGTCGGTTTACAACAGCAAGGAATGGCTGAGCCGCAAATCATTGTTATTTTTGGTGCCTCCGGAGACCTAACTTGGCGGAAATTAGTGCCAGCACTTTATAAGTTGAGAAGAGAACGGCGCATTCCACCCGAAACCACAATTGTTGGCGTTGCACGTCGAGATTGGAGTCATGAGTACTTCCGCGAACAAATGCGCAAAGGTATGGAAGAAGCCCATAGTGACGTTCCATTAGAGGAAATGTGGGAAAGCTTCTCCCAAGGTTTATTCTACTCTTCTGGTAATATAGATCACCCTGAAAGTTACCAAAAACTGAATACACTATTAAGTGAATTAGATGAGAAACGGGGTACTCGAGGTAATAGGATGTTTTACCTCTCCGTCGCACCAAAATTTTTCCCTGAGGCAATTAAGCAATTAGGTGCTGCAGGAATGATTAAAGATCCCTACAAGCATCGTCTAGTAATTGAAAAACCCTTTGGTCGCGATTTAGCTTCTGCTCAAAGCCTCAACCGAGTAGTGCAAAAAGTATGTAAGGAAGATCAGGTATATCGCATTGACCACTACTTAGGTAAAGAAACCGTTCAAAACTTGCTAGTTTTTCGGTTTGCTAATGCGATTTTTGAACCTCTATGGAATCGTCAATTTGTTGACCACGTCCAAATTACCGTAGCAGAAACCGTAGGTGTTGAAGACCGCGCTGGCTATTACGAAACTTCCGGTGCGCTGCGGGATATGTTGCAAAATCACCTAATGCAACTTTTCTGCTTAACAGCAATGGAAGCTCCCAATTCCATGGATGCTGACAGTATTCGTACGGAAAAAGTTAAAGTTCTCCAAGCGACTCAATTGGCAAACGTACAAAACTTGGCATCTTCATCAATACGTGGTCAATATAGTGCTGGTTGGATGAAAGGAGAGCAAGTTCCTGGATATAGAACAGAACCAGGAGTTGACCCAAATTCTGTCAATCCAACATTTGTAGCAATGAAGTTTGCTGTTAATAACTGGCGCTGGCAAGGAGTTCCTTTTTATCTGCGAACCGGGAAGAGAATGCCCAAAAAAGTCAGCGAGATATCTATCCATTTCCGCGAAGTACCTTCTCGCATGTTTCAGTCAGCGGCGCAACAGAGAAGTGCTAATGTTTTGGCAATGCGAATGCAGCCCAATGAAGGTATTTCCTTAAGATTTGATGTAAAAATGCCTGGGGGAGACTTCCGCACCCGTTCTGTTGATATGGACTTTAGCTATGGCTCCTTTGGTATTGAAGCCAAATCTGATGCCTATGATCGCTTATTCCTTGATTGCATGATGGGCGATCAAACACTTTTTACTCGGGGAGATGAGGTAGAAGCGGCTTGGCAAGTTGTTACTCCGGCTTTAAGTGCTTGGGATGCACCTGCAGACCCAAAAATTGTTCCCCAATATGAGGCTGGTACTTGGGGTCCAGTAGAAGCAGAATTTCTCATTAACCAAGATGGTCGTCGCTGGCGGCGACTTTAAAAATAATTCAGAAGTCAGGAGACAGGAGGAATAATTTTCTTGGGATTTTGTCTTGAAAGCGTTGTAAAGACGCTCTCTATGTCTTACAGGAAAGAGTACAAACCAAACAAAACTTAGAGCAATGTAAGTACAAGTAGAATCAAAAAATTCCTTCGGAATTCTCACTTCTAACTTCTAGATCCTAACTCCCAACTCCTGACTCCTGTCTCATAACTCCTCTAAATAAAACCCAAAAATTAAAAATTAAACTCAAACTCAAACTCAAACCTATTATGACTGTTCAAGCTCCTACGGTTTTTTCACTTCAGGCTCCGAAAGATGTTTCGCTCACAGAAATTGAAACGGAACTTAACCAAATTTGGCAAAGTTACGGGATTGCTGGCGAAGATGGAGCTTTACCTGCGGCTACACGAGCCACAACATTTACTCTGATGGTTTACGAACCAGAGGAAACTCAATATTTGTTGGCTAATTTAGGATTTTATAACGGTCCCATTGATGGAATTTTCGGACCACAAATGATTTCCGCCCTGCGAGATGCTCAAAAAGCTTTTGGGCTCGAGCGTACTGGTAAAGCAAATTCAGCAACTCTTGAGCGACTGCGTGAAGAATTAAGTAACAAAAATAAGAATGCTTCTGGCGAGGAATCTTATACTTCCAGCGCTAGTAGTCCCAGAATTGCTGACGAAATTGCTTTGCGCAATCCCTGTCGGATTATTAGTTTAATTCCTTTGGCTGGGGAAGATACCGGTGTCAAGGCGCAAGTTTCAGCTTATTGTCCCATTCAAAAGCAATCATCAAGTACTTTAGTATGTTGCGAATATATTACTATCACAGGTACAGCAGCAGCTTTAGAACGTGTTGGTGGGATGATTCCGGAATTATTGATTGGTGGTTTACCTAAGTTTCTTTGGTGGAAAGCAACTCCGGATCCAAATAACCAATTATTTAAACGACTAGGGGATTTTTGCGATAACGTTATTGTTGATTCTTGTAATTTTAACAAGCCCGATTCTGACTTACTCAGCTTGCAAGAATTAGTAGAAAAAGAAATTCCTTTAGCCGATCTTAACTGGGGACGTATTTCTGCATGGCAGGAACTAACTGCAGAAGCATATGATCCACCACAGCGCCGCGATGCTCTCACAGAAGTTGATAAGGTGAACATCGATTATGAAAAAGGTAATCCTGCCCAAGCCCTATTATTCTTAGGTTGGTTAGCAAGTCGCTTAAATTGGCGTCCGGTTAGTTACGAAAAGGATTTTGGTGATTATAATATTACAAAAGTCAAGCTATTAGCACCAGACCAAAGACCAATAGAAGCTGAGTTAGCAGGGGTTCCTGTTGCTGATATTGGTGATATTGTTGGGGACTTAATTGCTATTCGTTTAGGTTCTACTAATCCAAAGGCAAACTGTGGTACATTAATCTGTTCTGAAACCGGCGGTTGTATGCGCATGGAAACTCATGGTGCGGCTCAATCTGCAGGAGTAGTTCAACAGGTAACCTCACTTTCGGAACAAAAAGCAGAATCCTTACTTTCTAAGCAAGTACAACGTTGGGGTCGTGAGGCGCTGTTTGAAGAAAGTCTTGCACTCACAGTCAAAATGCTTAAGCTAACAAATTCGTAGTCACAAGTCACCAATAAATAAGCCATTAGTTGGGAGTCAAAAGTTAAAAAATGGATGAATTATGGGTAAAAACATCAGTAAGTTTTATAATTCATGATTCATAACTTATAATTCCTAATTTTCTGACTTATGGCCTTAATTATTGCAGGAGAACGCAGCGGGGTGGGCAAAACAACAATTACGCTCACCCTGCTGGCGTTTTTATGCGAACGCTACAACAAAGTGCAATCTTTCAAGGTCGGTCCTGACTATATTGACCCAATGTTTCATAAGTATGTGACGGGGCGTGCTTGTCGTAATTTAGACCCCATATTAACTTCAGAAACATATGTAAAACAGTGTTTTGCTCGTCATATCCAAAATGTCAATTATGCCTTGGTTGAAGGTGTAATGGGTTTATTTGATGGAGTAGGTCGGGTAACTCCTTTTTCCAAAAATGGCATGGGATTAGGGGAGCAAGGGTGCAGTAGTGACAAGGAAGAGGTTTTTACCAAATCCCCAATTCCTAATAGCCAATCCCCAATATTCATATCCTTAGCTAGTACTGCCCACATTGCTAAGTTACTAAATTTACCTGTAGTTTTAGTAATTGATTGCAGTCGGTTATCTAGTTCCGTGGCGGCAATAGTTTATGGTTATTGCAGTTTAGATCCAAGTATAAATATTGCCGGACTAATTTTAAATAGAGTTGGTAGCGATCGCCATTTATCTTTACTCAAAAATGCTCTCGAACCGCTACAAATTCCCATTTTTGGAGTATTAAGAAGACAGAATAACATCGCAATTCCTGATCGCCATCTGGGTTTAATACCTACAGCAGAACTTCCCCAAATGGATACTTTAATTGAAAGACTTGTTAGTTTGGGAGAAACTTGCTTTGATTGGCAAAGATTATTATCACTTCTAGAGGTAGGTAATGGGGAACGGGTAATGGGAAAGGGAGCAGGGAGAAGAGAGCAGGGAGAAGGGAGCAGGGAGAAAGGTGAACAAAAAACAGAAGATTTTGTTTTTGAGCAATTACCAATTACCGCTTACCAATTACCACATCACTCTAAGGCGCGGGCTTTTAACAATCCTCCAACCAAAATTGCGTTTGAACGCAGCAAGCTGTTCGGTATAGCCGCGTCTAACGCTCCGCGTGTTGCGATCGCTTGGGACAAAGCTTTTAATTTTTATTACCAAGAAAATCTCGAATTACTTGAGGAGTTGGGTGCAGAATTAGTTTTCTGGAGTCCGTTACAAGATACTGAGTTACCTGAAAATATTCAGGGAATGTATTTTGGGGGTGGTTTCCCGGAAGTTTTCGCTTCACAACTTGCAGCAAATACTAATGTGCTTTTATCAGTTAAAACAGCCATTTTTTCGGGAATACCAACAATTGCTGAATGTGGGGGGTTAATGTATCTATGCGAACAAATTATCGATTTTGCTGGTCAATCTTGGTCGATGGTGGGAGTGTTACCAACAACAACCGTGATGGATAAACGCTTAAGTTTGGGGTATCGTCGGGCTGTAGCTTTGGAAGATAGTATTTTACTACCTAAAGGCAAAATCGTTTGCGGACATGAGTTTCATCGCTCTCATCTACAAGTTAGTCCCGAAAAACCGTTGTGGCAAACTTATCGCTACGACTTGGAAGAATTTACGGGTGATGAGGGGTGGATTTTCCCCGCAAATCTTCACGCATCTTATGTTCACTTACATTGGGGAGCGACACCAGAAATTCCCCAAAGGTTTTTAGAATTTTGTGTGAATTCAGTAATTATTTGACTGCTCACTAAATATAAACAGGACTTACGCAACGTTAGCATAGCGTGTCCGTAGAACATAGATTTATCATTACGACCGAAACGCAGTTTAGGGAAGCAATCCTAGCGTCTCGGGAGAATTTCTTTTCAAGGTCTGGAAAGTTACCGAGAATAATTTGTCGTCGTGTTAAACCTGGCAAGTTCATACATAACATTTCTGCTTTGAGGACAGTCCTGACTACTGAGTCTACCTATTAAAAAACCCAGAAAGGATACCAGTATTATTGATAAAGTTCCTAATACAATGATATTAACCTTAGATAAATTATTACTTGAGGATTCAGGTAAATTATTGCTTGATGCTTCACCAATATAGCTTTTTGCAGATTCAATTATTTGTTGAAAATTCTCTACATTTACTTTTCGCCATATAGCGTTACCTTTAGTATTCTTGTCATTTAAGAGTGTGCAATACTCTTCTTGATTGCTTTCTTTATCAGTTTGAAAAACTAAAGTACACCCATCCTTTAATTCTCCTTTAATGACAATAAAATCATCTATATTTTTTGATTTTATTTCGCTTAATCCATTATTTGACATTATGCTTACAATATCTTCTACTAAATCACTCATAATGCTTTATTTTGACAACCATCGACAATTATTTTGGTAATAAAGTAGTCAAAACTAGACTTTTCTAAGATTCCAAAAGCTTCCTTGATAATTTCTTCTACAGATTTACCTTTATCTAATAGGTCTTTAATTAGTTCTAGATTCGCTTCTTTTCTGTAGATCTTACTCCCTCGTATTTTATTTATGATAAAGTTTGGTGATTTTTTCATTTGTTGCATTGACTGATTGGCTTGCACCCTGATATACGGTACTAGAAAGCCAGAGTAAAGATTCGGACGACCTGTACCATTTTTCTGTACTAAATTTGAATTATTAAAAAGTCTAATAGATGCTGGTATACTATTATTTATTTGTTTTGATAGGATTGAAATGACAATTGGGACATTAATACCTATTTCCCTTTTTAACCAATCTTTAAGAGTTCTCTTTGCCACTAATTCTTTAAATGAAAAAGTTTTAATTTTATGTTCAAAAAGTATCCCCTCAAAATTTCGGGGTAAGGGTTATTGAGGCATCCATGACCAACCAAATGGGTTAGAAGAAGATTTTTCCCGAATAATTGTCCCTAAAGATGGAACATTTTCAACTTGAGAAATGCG
>NZ_JASJDK010000043.1 GCF_030065675.1 Mastigocoleus sp. MO_188.B34
CACACACACCAGATTGATTTGGGTGTTTATAGATTATCGTGTTTTTGTATCCCTCAACTCAAAATTGACAGACTACTAGTACTCGACCGGGGAAAGTAAAAATGTCAACAAAAATGGTTTTTCATCTCTTTTTTACCAAATTCCCAATTTCTAATCCCAAATCCCCAACTCGACACTATTTTCCAAACTCCCCACACTCCCACACTCCCACACTCCCACACTCCCACACTCCCCACACTTCCCACACCCCCCATACTTCCCACACTTCCCACACTTCCCAAACTCCCTACACTCCCCACACTTTCGCCGATCCCAATCCCCATGACTGATGCATTTTTCCATGAACAACTACATCGTACCCCTGCACTAATGGGAAAGTTAAGAGATTTTCCTGTTACTATCTGTGGTGCGGGAGCTTTGGGTGCAAACCTGACCGAAAATCTTGCTCGTTCCGGGTTTAGTAAATTGCGGGTAATTGATAAAGACAGAATTGAAGAGCGCAATCTTTCAACCCAACCCTACTATCGTTCTGATGTAGGAGCATATAAAGCCAAAATTCTTACTAACAGCTTATATCGGGCTTTGGGTATTGCAGTAGATGGACGTTCCCAGGAACTTACTCCAATCAATGTAAAACAATTATTAAATGGAAGTGCTCTTGTCATTGATTGCTTCGATAATAGTATCGCTCGTCAAATAGTCACAGATTACTGTGCTACTCATATACCTTGTCTTCACGTAGGTTTAGCAAGCGACTACGCAGAAATCATTTGGAATCAAAGCTATCGCGTACCGACATCAGCTAACGATGATGTCTGCGACTATCCCTTAGCCCGAAACTTGGTTCTTTTGACTGTCGCAGTTGCTTGTGAAGTGATTACAAGTTTTGTCAGTAGCGAACAACAGAAAAGTTTTACCGTTACCCTCACTGATTTTGCGATCAAGGCTTTTGACTTGTGAGGTTTTGACTTATGAAGCAGGAAAAATCTTCGAATAAAAGAAATTGTAGATCTACGACATATGCCATAATCTATTAAGTTTTAGTCTTAATAATTAAAATTTAGTCCTAATAATTAAGAAATTATAGAGGAAAATCAAAGGCTATGGAGGAAAATCAGCAAAAACAGCGTCGCACAGCTGCTCAAGAATTTGAAGAATCTTTAGAGCAGTTACAAAACATTCTGCAGGAAGATGAGAATACAGAAGAAGAAAATACTCATTCAATTAGCGACACTACAAATAATGGCAAAGTAACTGATAACTCCTCCGGTATTGACTTAGCAAGTTGGGAAGATGCTGTTGCTGATATAGAACAATATTTGGAAAATAAAAATAAGGATAAGAATAAGTAGATTGGTGATGAGTAATGAGTAATGAGTAACTGGTAACTTTAGCCCGTAAGGGCGTACGTGGTGTTAGCCATAAATTGATAACTGTTAACGTGACAGATGTGATGTAGATACACCATTCAACCAGATCTCTGAATTACGACATTCTAACTTGACAATTCCACAGTTAGGAATCCTTAAAGACTTGATAAAAGCTTGAAATTCTTCCATTGTTTTAGAGTTGATTTCTACAGCATTGCTAAGCATTAACCACAAAAATGCTCTGATAAATGTTTCGTGTGTAAAAACTGCAGTAAATTCTTCCTCCAATCGATATATTTTTTGCCGAAAATCTTGTACTCGCTGTATCATATCTGCGAATGACTCTGCACCGATACCATCAACATAGTTTGGATCGCACCTTTCCCAGTAAGATTCCGACATTGGAAGTCTTTCTTTTGCTGTTGTGTTATGACGTCGGTCAAGGCTAAGGTAGGTAAATTCATGTACTAACCATTCTGTTTGAGGAGTAGAAGTAAAGCGCTCAACAGTAGGTTGTGCTGTTTGCTTGGTACGAATGTAAGGCGAAGTGACAATCAAAGAAGGTGCTTGGGTAAACGCTGAAACAGCTTTTTTTGCTTGTTGGTGTCCTTTCTCTGTCAGGTTGATTAAAGCAACATCAGAAGTTGGTAAACCAGCGTTAGCTTCAGACTCTCCATGTCTAATTAACCAGATTGATATCATCGCAGGAATTCACTATTTTTATTCTTAGTTAGATTATCCCTTTAGTAGATGACTTAACTAGGAAAAAGACTACATTTACGGATATTATCCGATGATTTTTGCTACAGGATAAAAAACCCATGCATCACATCCGATCAAAATTCAGACAAATTTCTAATGAAAATTGAGATTTCAGGAAAAAACTCTATAACGTGGTAAAAGACAGTAATAGATTGAAATTAGTCAAATGCTGTAAATATTTATGATTTTCCCCTAAAGGTTTAAGTTTTATTTTGTAAATAATTCTGTAATCGAGATAAATTTTCTATTCTTTTTATGGCACTTGCATTTAGTGAATTGTCATAGATTATTTATCATAAATATATTTTATACCAATCTCAAAAAAAAACTGCTACACATCAATTATTCCAATCTGTTCCCTGTTCCCCCTTCCCTGTCTTGCTTGCACGCACCTACCTACGGTGAACAGCATTCCCACCCTCGGACGCGGCAAAGCGGAACGGGTTAGCTTCGCCGGATTACGTCTATCGGCGGCGGTCTGACCCCTGTTCCCTTTTATAAAAAAAGTGTAGCCATATTAAAGGAAATTGGTATTATTTTAAATCAGCTCAAATCTTGAAGAATATACAAAGATTAGAAACCATGTATTGAAACTATTTTATCTAGGTGTAATATATTTATTAGTGACAAGAGTAGGAATAACTAAAAAATTATACTGAATATTAATTTATCGCTTATTTTCTTGAAATGTCAGCCAATTTTTTGAAAAAGTGATCTGATGTTCAACATCAAATCTACAGAGACGTTTTCTAACTCCGTTTAAAGTTTATGAAATCTTCACGATCTTTTTTTCAGCATGCAATAAGGAAGAAATATCAACTTCCTTTAGTATTCCCAATAGCTTGAGGGAGTAAAAAATTAGTTAAAAATTATTGCTCCAATACTACTACTATTTTCATGGTGGTAAATATGGTGGTAAATATAGTCTTACAGCTTGAATTTGTGATCGCTCTGTAAATTTTTATTTATTTTAAAGACTTGAATATTTAATTCATTATCAAGTCTTTTGCTTCAAAAAAAAGATTTTTTACCTCCAAGTGATATTCTCAGCTATCGCTTAATTGATATTGAGGAAATATCCATGCTTTCTCTCGATCTAATAGCGATTGTTGAAAAAACTTTTTAAAACATAAATTCACTTAAAAGCATTAAATCAATTACTTAAATTTTCTGAAATAGTACTCATACAACTTAAATTAAAAGATAAAGGTTTGGGGCATAACGCAACCAATTACTTATACTTGCAGTAATATTTATTACAAAATACAAGATTTTGCTTCTACCAAAGCTCCATTAACTGACTGAAGAGCTTGTATAAGTTACTAAAATTTGCTTTTAAGATCGATTGTCATTTTCATTCATTTTCAATAATTTTAAAGATTTAACCCAATGCAACATCAAATCTTTTTCAATAACCCTTTCTTAAATAATGATTTTGAAGTTCAATCTTTTGATGGGACTGGAAACAATCTGCAGAACCCTGAATATGGAGTGACTGATAGTGCTCTGGTAGATATTGCACCACTTAATTATGGTGACGGTTTCTCTACTCCCACAGGAGAAGACCGTCCCAACCCACGGGAAATTAGTAACGCTATTTCTCAGCAAAATGAAGATATTTTCGATCCTAGAGGACTGACTAACTTTATTTGGGCTTGGGGACAGTTTCTTGACCACGATCTCAGCCTAACTCCTGAAGATGGAAGTAAGCCTGTTTCTATTCCAGTACCTGCAGGCGATCCTTTTTTAGACCCACAAAATACAGGTAATGTAGTTATTGAACTTAATGATTCTCAAGTCATTGAAGGTACCGGGACTGGTGACAATAATCCCAAACAATTACCCAACGTTATTACTGCTTGGATCGATGGCTCCAATGTATATGGCTCTGATGAAAAGCGTGCTGATTTCTTGCGTTCTTTTGAGGGAGGTAAACTCAAGACTAGTGAAGGTGACTTATTACGATTTAATTTACCCGCAGATAAGGGTGGTGTAGAAAATGATAATCCCACCCGCCAAGTTCCTACAGATTTATTTGTTGCAGGAGATGTCCGAGCGAATGAAAATGCCGTACTATCATCGGTTCACACCCTCTTCGTAAGAGAACATAACTGTATTGCAACAAAGCTTGAGGAAATAAATCCAGAATGGACTGACGAGCAACTATTTCAACGCGCCCGTCAAATTAATATAGCCCAAATGCAATCAATTACTTTTAATGAGTATATTCCAGCATTATTGGGTGACAATGCTTTACCTGAATACACAGGTTATAACTCCGAGGTCAACCCTGGTATTACTCGTGCATTCAGTACTGCAGCATTTCGTTTAGGTCATACTCAACTTAGTTCAAATATTGTCCGCTTAGATACTGAAGGTGAGGTTATTCCGAAAGGAAATCTCACTTTAAGTGAAGTCTTCTTTCCAGGTTCTGGAGTTCTTCAAGAAGCTGGGATCGATCCGATTCTTAGAGGTATTTCTTCTTCCCAAAGCCAACAGGTGGATAATGAAATCATTGATGATGTGCGTAACCTGTTATTTGGTATGGGTCCAAGAGGTTCTGTCAGCGCCAGGGATTTAGCAGCAATTAATATTCAACGCGGACGACTCAATGGCTTGGCTGATTACAATACAGTTAGAGAAGCCTTTGGTTTATTTCGCGTGACTAGTTTTGCAGAGATTACCTCTGACCAAGAGAAACAAAATACTTTACAAGAATTATATGGTAACGTAGATAACATCGATTTTTTTGTCGGTATGCTAGCTGAAGACTTACTACCTAATGCTAGTGTTGGCGAGAGTGTATATGCTGTCCTCAGTTACCAATTTCAAGTCTTACGAGATGGCGATCGCTTTTACTATGAAAATGTCTTCACGCCAGAAGAAATTGAAATCATAGAAAACACTCGTCTAGCGGATATCATTAAGCGAAATACCGATACAACTATCATTCAGGACAACGTTTTTTCTCTCGTTAATAAAGGTACATCTAATGATGATATTCTCAACGGTGGTTTAGGTAACGACACTATTTCCGGTTTGAGAGGCGATGACCTTATTCATGGTTATGCGGGTGAAGACAGCCTCAATGGTAATGCTGGAGATGACATTCTCAAAGGCGGAAAAGGAAACGATATTCTCAAGGGTGGTAAAGATGATGATATTCTTTACGGTAACCAGGGGGATGATAGTCTTTACGGGAATCAAGGAGACGATATTCTCAAAGGTGGTAAAGGAAACGACACCCTGAAAGGTGGTAAAGGAGATGATATCCTCAAGGGTGGAAAAGGAGACGATCTTCTTTATGGGGGTGGAGGAGACGATCGCCTTGATGGCTATTCTACAGGTGGCACAGAATATGACACTCTAGTTGGCGGAAATGGATTTGACACCTTCGTTCTGGGTGATTTTTCTGGAGCTTATTACCAGGGTGAAAGTTACGCAACTATCCAAGATTGGGATTACAAACGTGATTTTATTGAAGTCGGTGGAAATTCCGAACAATACTCTCTTGGTTTTGATAATTTAAGTGGTAGTTCTGAATCTGATACTTTGATTTACTTCCAAGATGATTTGATTGGTGTTATTGAAGATTCAACAAATGTCAACATTTTCCGAGACTTCTTTGTTATCTAAAATTTAGTTAAGTTTAAGTTGTTCGACATTTAGTTTGAAATAAGAAATCAGACTGTAAAAGCATTACAGACACGCTCATTATTAAATTTAAGTGTGCAGTCAGCTTATCAGTCTAATCTTGAATTTTAAGAAAGGATTAAAGAACTAAAAATTCTATCATCACATCTCATTTGTTATTACAAAACTTACGCACTGACAAAGCACTTAAATCCTTATTTTTAGCTAGTGGGTGCGTAAGTTCTATCTTTTTAGAGATTGATTGATAAGTTGTTTCTAGTCCATATTTGAGATTTTGTTAGTTGTGGGAATGAGTCATATGAATCTGCATAATGAATCAAATACCCATCTTTTAGGTGTTTGAGCTTGTATGATATAACTAGTTTAATTTGAACCCAATAAAAATCTACGGTTTAAATTTTGAACTGGTCTTGCATTAAGTGGAAATAATTTAGAAAATTTTTGTACTTGTGTGACCGAAACCTCAATTGGTTTTTTGTAAACAATCCAATTAACCTTTTCCGAACAAGGTGGTGTGGTCAAAGAGCCATAATATCGATAGAATTCTTTATCCGTTGGTAGCAATTCAGAAGCGTTAATTTCTACATTAGGAATTATTTGTTCTTTTCCTTTTTTCTCCGGTAAAACCTCCCAAATAGATTCTAAAGCTTTATTTGCTTTACCCTGTTTGAGAAATACACCTAATACAGCTAGAGACCCTTTTTCATTTTGGTGAACTAGATGTAGTTCCATTGGAAAATTTTGACTGTTAACTTTGTGCTCGCTGGGGTGATGAAAGTGAAATTGCACGAGCTTATAAGTTTCTCCATCTAACTTCAGTACGCTTTCTGACTGATAATTAACTTGGATTGTGTGACCGTTATTAATAATCCGTAATGGAGAGCTTTGATAATCAATTTCCAACTGGTCGAGATTAGCCTCAATAGGTGAGTTTATATCAATTGGTGATTGGGCTGTACCTAAATCACAAGAAGAAAATTCTGGTGATAATTTACCCCAGTTTTCAGGTCCTTCTTCACCGATATAACCCCAATGAGGCTTCTCTTTTTGTTTTGAAGCTACTACTAAATCACGAAAGTTCCAACCAAGGGAAATTGCTGTCACTCCAACAGCTCCGATTGACAAATCTCTTAGCAGTTTTCTTCTTTGCATATGTCTTAAGCTCCAATGTTTAGTTCTTTTGGTGCTGTGTATCGCCTACAACTTCAAATACTATTTATTCGGAAAATAACATATGAGTCTAAGAACATTTTTAAAATTCACTGAATTGTAACTGAAGGTCAAAATTGTGACTTAAGTTAAATCAGAAACATATATTTATTTCTGAAATACGGCAACTTGATCGATTTAATAATTTATGAGGGATGTTGATTGCTCATATGTACCTGAATTATTAGTATTTGACAACTTGCAAATATATACATAGTTTCTTACCTTTTGAGACCTTAAGCACAATTTAGCAAGTAGTATAAAGCACTTTACTATCAGTGTCTAAAATTTTTATATTTATTAACTTTGTAACTTTAGTTACCTTGAGTCTGTTTTGTAATATACCTCACTTGGTATCTGATGAATCAGAAATATATTGAAATGATGATATTTAAATTATACTGAGTAGGGAAATTGATAAAATTGCTAGCTAAATATATGCAGAGGCTACCTATAGGATGTGAAACATCTTTTGATGACGATTATTCTATATTGTCTATTTTCTATATGGCTTACAAGTAAATAGATAGACTTTGATTTTTATCACCCTACTCTTAAGATTTACAGATCGGAGTTCTAAAACCTATTCTAGCTAATGCTTGCTAAAAATTTATCAGTTTCTTGATGCTTGGTAAAAGTGTAAATTTCGTCTAACTTATCCAATGGTGTAATCATCACACCAACCTTAGGAGCATTTCTCAGATCTACAAGTAAAAAATACTTCCCCTTGCCTTGGTATTTTTTTGTAAGTTCACAAAGAGAAGTTTTTATGTAGTAATCTTCATCTTCTGTTACATGATGATGGAAAACTATATTGACATTATCGTCAAAATAAACTTCTCCTGAGTAAATATTCTTTCTGATATTAACAGTTATCTTAACGGGAAATATTTCTGTTTGAATTATGGGCATAGCTTTGAAATGATTCTGATAGGTCTGCACAAAAATATATTTATTGTCTGAGCATTTATTGTTTGAATGATGAATCTAAACCTTGAGCACATCTAGATTCGTAATGCACCTTCAGATAAAAACTCAGGTTTTCAAAATGGGTGTAGCTTAAGAAAATAAATTAACAAAGCTGTAACGCATTATTTTATTTGAAAAAACGTTACAACTATCAATTGAGAAATCAATCTTACTTAAGCTTTCAACTCAAGATTGTGTTCTTTAGCAATTTGAGCCAGCTTCTCAAACTGTTGTTGTGAGGCTTGCTTGATTAACTCATCAGCTTGTTGGGGGTCGTTACCTTCTGATGGAAATAAGTATTTAACATACAGCGAAATAAAATCAGCCATTGCAGCTGCTCCTGATAAACCATGTCTGTCGACAAGTTTTCCTGCAGATACTGCAGCTAAACCATCTCTGATCGGGTTATTTTTCACCTGTAAAAATTGGTCTACAAGTTGGTAGATATATTCATTTGCGGAAAGATTTTCCAATTTACTTTCATTGGGAGTAAATTCATATCCAGCTTCTTTTGCTTGTTCTAAAACACACCATTGAGTAAATTCCTGGAGTGCGACATCAGGAAGAATAGAGAGATGTTGATGTAATGCTAATTCAGACACAGGTTTATAGTTTACAGTGTAGATTTTTGAAGTGAGAATTCAGGAGTCAGAAGTCGTAGAGACGCGACAGAGCCTGCGGCGTCGGCGTTAGCCTCTGTCGCGTCTCTACAGAAGTCAGCTACAAGGAGAACTTATTTTCTGTTGGGCTCACTTGCAAGCTGGAATCAAACTATTACGCAGTACGGAAACGGGCTAACTCTTCACCTGTTTTAGCATCGTGAGCATGAACCGTACAAACCAAACAAGAATCAAAAGACCTAGCTACATGACCGACCTCCACAGGATCGGTGAGATCTTCAATTGGAGTACCAATTAATGCTTGTTCTACTGGACCGCGTACTCCTTCTGCATCGCGAGGTCCACTATTCCAAGTGCTTGGAGCCACAATCTGATAGTTATTGATTTTACCATCTTCAATATCGACCCAGTGACACAAAGAACCTCGTGCAGCTTCTGTTGCACCCCATCCCCGTCCATCTTTTTCTTGAGGCTTAATATACCAGGGATCGTTAAGACGGAACTCTTGCAAACAGCGTTCGGCTTGACGATATAACTTCACAAGTTCGTGAACTCTTGCTAATTGACGTAGGTGAATGCTAGCACCACCCATACGTTTAAAAGTATCAAGGATAAATCCATCATAATGCTGCCAAGATTCGCCGTGTTTACCACCAGCAACTAATTGACGAGCTAAAGGACCCGCTTCCAAGCGACCATAATCTTGATGTTTGACTGCAGTTGACCAAGAATATTTACCATTAAAATCTTTGGCATTATTTTGTATTGGTTTAGTTTTGCGATCGAGAGGGTAAGTATCAGCTTCTCCTTCAGAATACCAAGAGTGAACTGTATTTTCCCGAGCAAAAGAATGGTGCATCGGTACATGGGTGTCACTAGAAGCTTCATACACTCCACTTTTCATTATCATGGCAGCATTACGTCCCTCAATACTGGGATTTTGATACTTTGCCTCGTGGGGTAGATATCCCCAAGTAACGTACTTACCTACACCGGCACCATATCTATCTAAACCTATATCTAAGCCCATCCGCCAATAGAAACCTAAGTCGGAATTACGGTGGCTGAGATTTTCATCTAACCATACCATAAAATCCTCATAAGTTTGAATTTCTTCATAACGTTCTAAAGAACATCCCAACCATACAGGCTCTAACCAGCTAGTGCGGAAATATTCTAGAATTGATAGGGCACGGGTAACATCGGTTAAAGTAGGGGCACACATTACACCCCCTGGTACCATATAACTAGAGTGGGGCCATTGTCCGCCAAAAAGGGCATAAATTTCTACAGGTTTGGCAGAAATAGTAATACCTTTTTCGTAGGAGGTGCCACTAAAAGCAGCAAATCGCTCACAAGCTTCTGTATAGAAAATACTATTTTGATACTTTTTGTTAGTTAAGTCTGTAGCAAAAATACCATAAAAATAACGCGGTATACTTTGTAGAGTTTCAACTATTTGACCCAGATTTCTAGCTAAAATAGCATTACGTGGAACTTCTGTTTGCCAAGCAACATCCAATGCCCAAGAGGCACTCGTAAGATGGGATGCTCCGCAAATACCGCATATTCTGGGAGTAACAATTAAGCCTGCTTGTGGATCTTTGCCACGTAAAATAACTTCAAATCCGCGAAATAGTTCCGCATGGGTCCAAGCATTTACTACATGACCATCTTCAACTTCTACTCTGACATCTAAATCGCCCTCTACTCTCCCGAGGGGCGAAATATCTAAAGTTTGAATTTCCATTCTCCTCTCCTTTTGGCGACTGGGGATAGCACTGTGTGCCGCCTTGCGGCATATAGCGACTGGGGATTGGCGACTGGGGACTTGCAATTGGGGACTGTTTACTCCTAATCGCTTATCGCCTATCCCCAATCCCTTAGACAGTAAAAAAGTCTTCTTCTGCCCAACCTGGTGCGACATCTTTTGATACGATGCTGAGCAATACATAGTCGATTTTGTTGACCCCAGGAGGTGATTCCTTAGGAACACCCATAACAGTTTGGGTTTTAAATACTGTTCCTGGCTTGAGGTCATAAAATGGAAATTCAGGTTCCGTACAACCCAAACAGGGCATTCCAACCCGAGTTTTGGAAGAGACGCGGTTCCACAAAATCCGATTACAAGAAGAATGGGTCATGGGTCCACGACAACCCAAGTCATAAAATAAGCATCCTTTACGCTGACCAAATTCAGCCGCAGATGCTTTATAAGCAAAGTGAATATTGCGGGTACAACCTGTTTGGGTAAAACTTTTGAAAAAGGTTTGAGGACGATTTAGCTCATCAAAAGTGATATCTCCAATTCTACCTGTGGCGATCGCAACCAATATCTGCGTAATCCAATCGGGGTGAGCGGGACAACCAGGGATATTAATTACCGGTACTCCTGACTTGCTGCGAAATTCTTCCCCTAACAAACCACCCTGTTTACGTTTGAGAAACTGTAATCCTTGAGATTCGCTAGGATTAGGTTCCATCGCCGGAATTCCACCCCAAGTTGCACAGTCTCCCACCGCTACAACGTAGTTAGCCACTTGAGCTAAATCCGCTAACCAACTTTTCATTGGACGGTTTGCAAAACGGTTCCATTCACCGGTTCCATTTGGGGCGTTAACAACCGAACCTTCAAATACAAGAACATCAAGAGAAACTCTACCAGAAATGCAATCCCACAACAATCTTTGTACATTGTCACCCAACTCAGTACCTAAAGAAGGGTGCCACAATACATTAATGCCGAAATCAGTTACCAGATCGCAAACCGTAGGTTCTTCTGCGTTGAGAAATGACATGGTGTTACCCGAACAGGCTCCACCTTGCAGCCATAATAAATTAGTCATTAGTGGTCTTTTGTTACAGACTTATAACAGTTAATAGTTAACAGTTAACTGTGCACTCACTACTTAATTTTCTGCACTTGATAATTCAATATTAATTGCTGAGACTTTATTTTTCATCTCAAGTATTTTTGAGCAAATTGTTCACTGTTTACATTATTTTTGGATGATGTGTGAATTGTTCTCATGTAGGGAAATATTAACAGCAAAGAGAACAAGTTAGACACAAATTTTACAGATTTTTTGGCTGTAAATTTTAATAATTTTTGTTGAATTTGGTTTTATGTTATTTTATTACTTTTCTTTTAGTAAAAGTAAAATATCACGAGCAAACAAAAATCTTAAAACTGGGTTAATTATTTTTAATAAAATCTCACAATCCATATAATATGAGAAAAAAGATATTGAGATTGAAAAGACTTGAGTTACCAAATATCATATTCCGAACCTAAAACCTAAAATCTTAAATCTCAAATTCCAAATCTCAAGTTCCAAATCTCAAGTTCCAAAATCTCAACATGAAAATTTGGAATTGTTAATTAAATTTTCAGGAATGGTACTTACTAAAAAATTAAGTATCACAAATTACTTTTTGTAATCTCAAATAATTATGTATTGTTTTGATTTTAATTTACGCTGCATCAGTTTTAAATTAAACATCAAAAAATATATAGTTACCTAGGTTAAGGTTATATGGGGAATTTAATAAAGATTAGAGTTTGTTTTAATTCCTGATTTTCTAATACCAAGGTTGAATTAGAACTATTGGTTGTTTTAGATAAAAAAGCTACTCATTTATAGAATTCATGACGCTATACAGCAACAAATTTTTGGGTTAGGAAAATTTTTCTCTCTTCCCTGTTCCCTGTTTCCTGTTCCCTTTACATAAACTTAGTGCTATTTATTCACCTGCGTCGAGGAAATTGGTAATGATCCCCAGTATGACAGATTCAGCTGTTAAAGCAGCGATGAAAGCTATTACCGAAACTTCAGCAACTACACCAGAAAAAATTGAGATGCTGATTGAAATTGCACAGGGTGTACTTAAAAAGCCCAAAACTGCTGATGATGTATGGAATGCAGTCGCACTATATGATAAAGCTGATGAACTATGTCAAGGGGAACATCCTCTTCTAAAAGCTCGGGCTAAACTAGGTAAAGCCAATGCTTTAAGGACAATTCCAGATAATGGGACACAATTACTGTTACAAGCTAAAACCAATTACCAAGAGGCTTTACCAGTTTTACAAGAGTTAGCTTCACCTCCAGAATTAGCAGAAGCACAAATGAATTTGGGTTTGGTATTGCAGTCACTTATACCGTTTAAATTAGCTCAAGTTACGGAATGCATCCAAATTTATCAACAAGCTTTGCGAATCTTCACCTATCAACAGTACCCACAGGAATACGCTATTTTGCATAATAATATTGCGATCGCATATCTTTCCATGTCCACAGGTTCGCAACAACAATATTTATATGAAGGTTTAGCGGTACAGTCATTTGAAACTGCATTGAAGCACATTAACTTGATCGAACACCCGAAAGAATATGCAATGTTGCAAAATAATCTGGGTAATGCACTGCAATATTTACCATCTTCCCATCCCTTCAAGAATAATTTGCGGGCTGTTACTGCTTACGATGAAGCATTAAAAATTCGTAATGCTCAAGATACACCTTTAGAATATGCGAATACAATTGCGAATAAAGCTAATGCTCTAATTAACTTACCAGACAATCTAGAAAAACCAGAGTCAGGAAATAGTAGGAATCTCCAAAAAGCAATTAATTATTATCAACAAGCATTTGACATTTTTATTAAAAATAAACAAGATGAGCAGGCACAAGTTGTTAGTCAAGCATTACAAGAATTAGGTGTTGCTAAGGAGTAAAAAGTAAGAAGTAAAAAGTAAAAAGTAAGAAGTAAGTAATAAGTCATAAGTAATGAGTAAAAATAATGAGTAATTGGTACAGATAAGAGTTTTAAATACTAATTATATATAATGTTTTAGTTTTTCTCTGTGTAACTCCTATAAGTAAATATCTCTAGTACCGGTGCGCGGAAGTCATTAGGGCAAGCGTGTCCGTAGGACATAAGTAAAAAGTCTTATAGTATCTAGCTTCTCGACTTTATAAATGGTTGCTTTATTTCCGCCGACTTGCACTAGTTTGTAGTTGCTATTAAAAAAGAGGAGAAATATGTCTGAAATTTTGGCTAACCCAACAGTACAAGAATTATTGACAAATTTAGCTGCTGGTGAAATAAATTTAGCTACAGGATTAGTGTGGTTAATATTGGCAGCACTTGTATCTTTAACTGGTGGTGCTATTGGGGGAATGATTTTAGCCGGAAAAGATTTGGGCTATAAATTCTCCGCTATTCTTGGTGGAATATTTGGTACTGCTAGCGTAATTCCCGCAACAATTGTAGGTTTATTTGTTCTCAATTTCTTAGCTGATTTATAGGAGGATTTATGTTAGAGATCGGCTGGTTTTCTACCAAGTTATTTTTTAAAGGCAAAATGCTAAGAGATCCAATCTACTTTTTCCAACAGATTGGAATTGGTTTTAGTATTTCCCTGTTATTACTAATGTGGTTGTCCCAAACTTCAATTCCTTTTTGGGGTACGATCGCAATATCTAGTTTTATCCCTGGGACTATGATGCCATTTTTACTTAAAGATTTCAAAATTAAGTAATTATTAGTAATTATCTAGGTCTTGGGTACTGGGGATTAGGGATTGGATGTTGGGAATTGGACATTACACATCAAACAAATAGTCCTTTCCAGATATAAAACATTTTCTACGGGTAACTCATTACCTTTCCCGATTCAAAAGCACGGGTTTTCTCTTCTTCCCAAAATATTTCTGATGAATTTTTATCATACCGAACAAAAATGAATGATACTGAATTGGAACCTGCAAGCATTGATGAATTGGTAAAGGAAATCAATCGCTTTGAAACTATCATTTCTGAATGGGATGAAAGCCAACGGTGTGTGGTTGTTGGCATACAAAGGGCTATTGAAGACTTACATAAAGAAGCATTGACGCGATTGATTAAGAATATCAAACAAGAATCAATGCCAGCTTTACGTCAGGCTGTTGAAGATGAAGTAGTCTATGGAGTGTTGCTATACCACGGACTCGTTAAATCTCCCTTACAGCTACGGGTTCAGACAGCCCTCGATCGAGTGCGACCACGCTTACAAAGCCATTATGGTGATGTAGAATTGGTTTCGATCAAATCACCAGATACAGTTGAAGTCAGATTGACTGGAACTTGTAGTCATTGTTCTGCTTCTGAGTTAACCCTATCCCAACTTGTTGAGGAATCCATCCAAGACCACTGTCCCGAAATCAAACAGGTTATTGCTGTTCGATAAAGAAACAACTTAAATCTCATTCTCCCTCCATCGCAAGATTTAAGTTTTAAGGTTTTTACTATTCCTCCTTTGTAAGGAGGATTTTCCAACCCTCAAAAATTTCACAGTTAATTTAGCTAGTTGATTTATTTCCTATGCCCGATTCCCCATGTCCTACACCTATTTCCCATACTTCTCTAATGTCACCTCAAGGTGCGGCAGTTATTTTAGGACATAGTATTAAAGCAGGGGAATTAGCTATTCCGATCGCACCAAGCAAAATAAATATGTTTGGACCTCGAGGAGCTTGTTTAATATCGGAAAATGGTCCTTTGTGGATCGCAGATACAGGACATCATCGTCTATTGGGATGGCGAAATATTCCGGTTACCGATTATCAACCGGCTGATTGGGTAATCGGACAACCAGATTTTTACTGTGAGGGACAAAATGCTAAAGGTAGAACAGGAAGAGCAACTTTTAGTGTTCCCACAGGTATATGTAAATTTGGAGAAGGTTTAGCAGTCGCCGATGCTTGGAATCACAGAGTTTTGATTTGGAAAAACTTACCGGAAGATAATAATGTTCCAGCGGATCTAGTTTTAGGTCAGGCTAATTTTAATGATAACCAGGCTAACCGAGGTCAAAAAGATGCTGCTGCCAATACCTTAAATTGGTGTTATGGTGTTTTTTCCATTCGCAATCAATTGTTTGTCGCCGATACTGGGAATCGACGGGTATTAATTTGGCATCAGTTACCCGAAGAAAATGGTCAACCTGCAGACTTAGTCTTAGGACAACCTGATATGATTTCTCACAATGAGAATGGTGGCGATCGCCCTTCAGCATCAAGTATGCGCTGGTGTCATGATATTACCCTATGGGGAGAACATCTGGTTGTAACTGATGCAGGCAATAATCGCGTTATGATCTGGGAAGGAATACCAATAGCAAACAATACTCCTTGCAAAGTAGTTTTGGGACAAAAAAACTTTACTGTTGTCGAAATGAACCAAGGAGTTTATTTTCCTAATGCTAGTAGTTTAAGTATGCCCTATGGAGTTGCTGCAATTCAGAATCAAACTCAAACTAAAACTCAAAATAAAAACCAAGATTGGTTATTAGTTGCAGATACGGCAAATTCTCGATTATTAGCTTGGGAAAAACCTTTATCAATAGAATCTTTACACGGGAAAACAGCCGATATTGTGATCGGACAAAACAACTTTCAAAGCAAAGGAGAAAATCGAGATTATGGATTACCAACCAGAGATAGTCTTAATTGGTCTTACGGAATCAGTACCTGTGGCAAAACAGTAGTAATCAGCGACTCGGGAAACAACCGGATTTTATTATGGAAAACAACTTAAACCCAACATTATTTAATTTATATAGGCACATGTAGGGTGCCGTTAGCGACAGCGTAACGCACCATCAAACGCACCATCATGATTATAAGATTTTGAATTATAAGATTTTAGATTACAAGATTTTGGATTATAAAACTTTGAATTATAAAACTTTGGAAATAACAAAACCAAATAGATGCCTATAGAAGAAATTAGAATTAGCGGTACAGTTCAAGGAGTAGGTTTTCGTCCTACTGTCTATCGTCTTGCTAAAGCTTGTGAATTAAAAGGAAATGTTTGCAACGATGGTGAAGGAGTCTTAATTCAAGCATACGGTAGTAAAACATCTATAGAAAAATTTATCCATAGGTTGTATGCAGAATGTCCACCCTTAGCAAAAATTGATCAACTCAAACGAACTCCCTATCAAGGAAAATTTGACTACGATGATTTTGTCATTTCTGACAGCATTACTACAAAAGTCAAAACAGAAATAGCTCCTGACGCAGCAACTTGTCCCCAATGTCAAAAAGAAATTTTCGATCCACTTAGCCGTTACTATCGTTACCCTTTTACCAACTGTACTAATTGTGGTCCGCGTTTAAGTATTATTCGTGCTATACCCTATGACCGCTGTAACACGAGCATGAAACTCTTTTCTATGTGTTCGCAATGCAAGCAAGAGTATAACGACGTGACAAACCGTCGATTTCACGCCCAACCTGTTGCTTGTTATACTTGTGGTCCTCAAGTCTGGTTAGAGCGCGCTGACGGTAAACCCATTACAGCAGCTATGTTTTCCATGGTAGATGACATTGATGCTGTTTGTACTCTATTGCAAAAAGGTGAAATAGTAGCAATTAAAGGCTTGGGTGGATTTCATCTTGCTTGTGATGCGACTAATGAAGCTGTGGTGCAAAAACTACGCGATCGCAAACAACGCTTTCGTAAGCCTTTTGCTTTAATGGCAAGAGATATAACAATAATTGAAAAATACTGTATTCTCAATCCTAAAGAACGAGAATTACTTGAAAGTCCTGCAGCACCGATCGTATTGTTAGGTATCAGGGAATGGGAATTGGGGAATGGTGATAGAGAAATTATTAGCCAAGAAAAGTTTCCTGCGATCGCTAAATCTGTCGCACCAGGTCAAAAGACTTTGGGTTTTATGTTACCTTATACGCCCTTACATCACTTAATATTGCGACGGATGGAGCGTCCAATTGTTTTAACTAGCGGTAATATTTCTGATGAACCACAATGTATTGATAATAATGAAGCAAAAACCAAATTAAATAAAATTGCTGATTATTTTCTCTTCCATAACCGAGATATTCTCAATCGCGTAGATGACTCAGTTGTTCGAGTTGTTAATGATAATCCAAAGGAAATTACACAAAGTAAAAGACTTTTAACTCTGCGTCGGGCTAGAGGATATGCACCAGCACCACTTAATTTACCACCTGGATTTGAAAAAGTAGTGCCAGTTCTCGGTATGGGTGGAGAGTTAAAAAATACTTTTTGTTTGTTACAAAATGGACGAGCGGTTTTATCCCAATATTTAGGCGATTTAGAAAATGCTGCCACATTTCGAGCCTATCAAGAAACATTAAATTTATATTTAAATTTATTTGAACATCACCCCAAAATCATAGCTATAGATAAACATCCGGAATATCTTTCCAGCAAACTGGGAAAAGAACTAGCAATTGCAAATCAAATAAAATTAGAAAATATCCAACACCATCACGCTCATATTGCTGCTTGTATGGCAGAAAATAATATCCCTTTGGATACTTCTCCGATTTTAGGTATTGCTTTAGATGGTTTAGGTTACGGCGAAGATGGAACTATTTGGGGTGGAGAATTCTTATTAGCAGATTATCGCCAATTTACCCGCCTTGCAACCTTTAAACCTGTAGCAATGATTGGTGGGGAAAAAGCAATTTATCAACCTTGGCGTAATACCTATGCTCATTTAACATCTGATTTTAACTGGCAAGAAATCCAACAAAAATATAGCAACTTAGAAATTATCAATTTTCTAGAATCAAAACCATTACCTTTACTCAATCAATTACAACAAAAACAAATTAATTCTCCCCTAGCCTCATCAGTAGGACGCTTATTTGATGCGGTTGCAGCAGCTATCGGTATTTGCCCAGAAGAATGTAGCTATGAAGGACAAGCTGCAATAGAAATGGAAGCATTAATTAACAATAGAAATTTAGAGAATTGTGAAAAAAATCAAACTTATCCTTTCCAAATTAAAAACTTAGATAAAATTTACTATATGGATCCACATCCCATGTGGGAAGCCTTACTAAATGACCTCCAATCTCATGTAGGTCAACAAATGATTGCGACAAAATTTCATTTGAGTTTAGCGATCGCTATTACACAAATCGTTGATTTACTCCGCCAAAAGTATCCTATAGATCGAGTTGTACTCACAGGAGGAGTATTTCAAAACAAAATTTTGTTACAACAAACAATCAGATATCTTAGTTCGTTAGGAATAAAAATATTAACTCATAGTTTGATTCCACCAAATGATAGTAACTTGTCTTTAGGACAAACAGTAATTTCAGCAGCAAGAAATGTTAAATAAAAAAGTTAACGGGGAACAGAAAAATGTGCTTAGGAATTCCCGGTCAAATTATAGAAATTAATGACACCAACGATAAATTAGCAACTGTCAGCATCGGTGGAGTCAAACGCCAAATTAACATTGCTTGCATCGTAGATGAAGAACATCCTCCTCAATCCTGTGTAGGGGAATGGGTGTTAGTTCATGTTGGTTTTGCAATGAATCGTATTAACGAAAAAGAAGCAGCAGAAACATTAGAGCTATTGGAAGAAATGGCGGAATTAATGGTTGATTATTGAGGAGGTCATGGGTAATTGGTAATTGGTAACAAGTAATAAGTAATAAGTAATAAGTAATAAGTAATGAGTAATGTTAGCGCAGCGGGGCGCGATAGCGCACAGTGATGAGTAATGAGTGATGAATTAATTTTTCTGACTTCTGACTCCTGCTCGCCGTAGGCGCGGTCTGTTCTGACTTCTAACTCCTGACTTCTAACTCCTGACTTCTGACTCCTAATAAATATGAAATATGTTGATGAATTTCGCGACAATTATAAATGTGAAGCCTTATTGTGGCAAATAGGAAAACTATCTCACATGATAGGTAGACCCCTAAAAATTATGGAAGTCTGTGGGGGTCACACTCATTCGATTTTTAAATATGGAATTGAGGAGATTTTACCAAATACAATTGAATTAATTCACGGTCCTGGTTGTCCGGTATGTGTAATGCCAAAAGGTAGATTAGATGATGTGATTTCTATTGCTGAAAATTCTAATGTTATCTTAACAACTTTTGGCGATGCCATGCGAGTACCTGGTTCTAAAGATAGTTTGCTACAAGCGAGAGCAAAGGGTGCAGATATTCGTATGGTTTACTCACCTTTAGATTGTTTGCAAATTGCTCAAGATAATCCCGAGAAAGAAGTAGTATTTTTCTGCATTGGTTTTGAAACTACTGCTCCTAGTACAGCTTTAACTATTTTGCAAGCAGCAGCGGAAAAGATTTCAAATTTTAGTATGTTTTGCAATCACGTACTTGTGATTCCTGCACTTAAAGCATTGCTAAATAATCCCGATTTACAACTCGATGGTTTTATTGGACCCGGTCATGTGAGTATGGTTATAGGAACTCAACCATATGAATTTATTTCCCAGGAATATCACAAACCAGTTGTAGTTTCCGGTTTTGAACCTGTAGACATCCTTCAATCTATTTGGATGTTATTATGGCAATTTTTAGAAAAACGTTGTGAAGTTGAAAATCAATATAATCGCCTAGTAACAGAAACTGGGAATCATCAAGCTTTAGAAGCAATTAATCGAGTATTTGAAATTCGAGAAACTTTTGAATGGCGAGGTTTGGGCGAAATTCCTCATTCTGGATTAAAAATTCGTTCCGAATATGCTCAATTCGACGCCGAAAAAAAATTTACTATTCCCTATTTTACTGTTGCTGACCATAAAGCTTGTCAATGTGGAGAAATTCTTAAGGGGGTGTTAAAACCCTGGGAATGTAAAGTTTTTGGAACTGCTTGTACTCCAGAAAATCCAATTGGTGCTTGCATGGTTTCTTCTGAGGGTGCTTGTGCAGCTTATTACAAATATGGGCGATTATCTCAAATCCGTAATGCCGAACGCTCTATTCCTGAAAAATTAATCAAATAAAATAAATTACGACAAATTCAAATTAAAAATCCCTGGGAAACCTTCCTCCTTATCTTAATAAAACTATATTTGAGGATTTATTATGCCATTTGTTACAGTTCAAATTGCCAAAGGTCACTCCATTGAAAAGAAACGAGAATTAGCAAAAGCAATTACTGACACTTTGGTCGCGACTATGGGTACAAAGCCTGAATGGGTAACCGTTCATATTGATGAGTTTGAACGGGATAATTGGGCTGTTGGTGGTACGCTCCACTCAGATAAACACAAAGGTAGACACATTGAAAAAGGTATTTGATTGAAAAAGGTGTTTAGTTGAAGAAGATATTTAAAAATAGTTAAAATCTTAACTGTTAAATATTTTTAATTTGAGGTGCGTTAGTTTATAAATTAATGTACCTTGAAAACCTAAAATGATGGCAAATGCAACTACGGGCTGCGAACTTAAAGGATATTGAATTTATTCTTAAGCAAGAAAACCGAGATGAATTCATATGATTAATTAGTACTGATGTCAATGCTATAAGATGAGTATTTTCAAATTTACAAATGACAAAATGACTCATAGATTATAAATGTTAAAAATCAAAGTTATAACAAAATCAAATCATTCCTATTAAGTTGTTTTATTATGTATTTAATATCAGAAAATTAATATGAAAATAACTTCACATGGTTCATCACATCATTCGTTATTTCAAAACATAGAAAAAGTCCGACGTCGTCGAGGTAAAGTAAGCGAGCATAACATCACCCTCGCACATGGTAGTGGTGGGAAAGCCATGCGAGATTTAATTGATGATATTTTTGTTGATACTTTTGATAATCCGATTCTTTCCCAGTTAGAAGACCAAGCAAGCTTTAATCTGGCGGGTTTAATGGAATATGGAGATAAACTTGCTTTTACCACTGATTCCTATGTTGTAGATCCTTTATTTTTCCCTGGCTCTGATATTGGGGAGTTAGCGATTAATGGAACTGTTAATGATTTAGCTGTTAGTGGTGCTAAACCTTTATATCTTACTTGTAGCGTCATTTTAGAAGAAGGATTTTCTGTAGAAACTTTACGACGTGTAGCCGCAAGTATGAAAACTGCGGCAAAAAAAGCAGATGTGCAAATAGTTACTGGTGATACTAAAGTTGTCCACCGTGGTGCGGCAGATAAATTATTTATCAATACCACCGGAATTGGGATCATTCGTTCCGGAGTTTGTATATCTGCCAACAACATTCAACCTGGAGATGCGGTAATTATTAATGGTGAATTAGGAAATCATGGTGCTGCTATTTTAATTGCCCGTGGGGAATTAGCTCTAGAAACTGATATTGAAAGTGACTGTCAACCACTACATGATTTAGTCAAAACAATCCTTGATATTTGTCCCGAAATTCGTGCAATGCGGGATGCTACTCGGGGTGGTTTAGCAACAGTTGTAAACGAATTTGCTTTGAGCTCTAATGTGGGGATTCGCTTAAAGGAAGAATGTATTCCCATACGTGAAGAAGTCAAAGGTGTTTGCGAAATTCTTGGTTTAGACCCCTTGTATCTAGCAAATGAAGGCAAATTAGTAGTAGTTGTCGGATCTGAAAATGCCGAAACTGTTTTAGCTGCAATGCACTCTCATCCCTTCGGGAAAAATGCTCGGATTATTGGCGAAGTCATTCCCTCACCGACCGGTGTAGTCCTATTACAAACCAGTTTCGGTAGCGATCGCATACTAGATATGCTTGTCGGCGAACAACTACCGAGAATTTGTTAATTGGTAATTGGTAATGAATGGGTAATGAATAATGAGAATTACTTAATAATTCCCAATTATTGCCTGCCTACGTATGATGCTGTCGCCTCACGCTAACGCCAATCCCAACCCTCAATCATGCACGAACTTGGAATTACTAAAAACATTGTGGCTATTGTCACAGAATATGCTCAAGGGAAAAAAGTAAATCGCGTGTTATTAGAAATTGGTCAACTTTCAGCAATTATGCCTGAATCTATACAGTTTTGCTTTGATGTTGTGTCTCAAGGTACTGTTTTAGCTTCAGCTACACTAGAAATTTTAGAAATTCCTGGTTTAGGTCACTGTTGTGAATGTGGTAAAGAATTTACTTTAGAAAAATATGTTTTTAGATGTGATTGTGGAAGCTCAAAAATAAATATAGTTACCGGTGAAGAATTAAAAATTAAAGAAATAGAAGTAGAGGAACTATGTGTATAACTTGTGGCTGTTCTGATAATGAAAATACGAAAATTACCGATCTCCACAAAGGTGAAGTAGAGACAATTCATTCTCATACTTTAAGTGATGGTACAGTCATTACCCATTCTCACAGCCACGAGTACCATGCCAAACCAGCTTCAGAAATCCATGCTCAGCAGCATGGTACAACTATATCTTTAGAAAAAAATATTCTGGCTAAGAATAATTCAATTGCAGCCCAGAATCGCAGATGGCTTAATCGCCGAGGTATCCTAGCATTAAACTTAATGAGTTCTCCCGGTGCGGGGAAAACTACCCTTTTAACTCGCACGATTAATGATTTAAAACAACACTTGAGTATTAGTGTGATTGAAGGGGATCAAGAAACCTTCAATGATGCAAAAAAAATTCAAGAGACTGGTTGTCCTGTAATACAAGTCAATACGGGAACAGGTTGTCATCTAGATGCGACAATGATACAGAAGGGTTTGCAAAAACTCCAACCGCCCAATAATTCCTTAGTGGCGATCGAAAATGTAGGGAACTTAGTTTGTCCTGCTTTATTTGATTTAGGAGAAAACTTCAAAGTTACCATACTCTCCGTAACTGAAGGAGAAGACAAACCAATCAAATATCCCCATATTTTTCGTAGCAGCCAAGTTATGATTGTTACGAAAATTGACTTAATCCCATATTTACAATTTAACCTGGAAAGTTGTATAGAATACGCACGTCAAATCAACCCAGAAATTAAAATATTTCAGTTGTCGGCATATACTGGCAATGGTTTAGAAAGTTGGTATAATTGGATAGTTAAAAATGCTACTGGTAAACTTCCAGCTTGAAAACTTGAAAACTTAAAACTTGAAAACTTAAAACTTGAAAACTTAAAACTTGAATTTTTAATTCAAGTCAAACTATATATAAATGCGATTGGAATTTAATTAATGATTTCATCGCAAATTATTTTTGCTCTGTAATATATTTCAATTTAATCTCAATTTAATTGCTACATACTAGGAGGTAAATAGATGTGCTGCAAAGCACTAAATTTACCTATCCTTCAGTTTGGTGTGTTTCATTTTAAAGATTAGACTATCGCTTAAATAATTTTAAATTAGAGTTTTAAATTAGATTTCTTGATACCTAAAATTTCTATAAACAATTCCCTATTATTTGTAAATTAATTAGGCTTATAACTGAGTTCTTAATTGCTTCTTATTCTCTTCTTTATCGCCTAACAGCGAAGTCTTATTACGAGAAGAATATAATTGCATGTGTTTGCAACGGTTGAGTTTGGTTCTTATCTGCTAACATTTTTTAGCTAAAAACATGGTGCCTAAAAATAATAAATATCCCCGACCAAATAAGCGTTACAAATACGTTGCTTTCTTCGGTCTTACATTAATAGTTCCGGGTTTAGTTGTTCCTTTAAGTTTATTCATAAGTCGAATTGGTAATTTTTCTTTATCATTAAATGAATTAGAAGTACCCAAAGCGTTAAATGTTGATCATTATATTAAAAAGCCACTCACACTAGAGCATTTTTGTGATAAATACGAAACTATTGGGAGAAATTTTGAGCCTGAAAGCAATAAAACATCAGTAGCAGCAGAAATAACCTTCAAAAGTACTAATTACCCCGATACTCTGACTTTGACAGCTGCACCTTTCCCAAATATTCACGAGCGAGCGCAAAAAGCTAAAGTTTCGGTAGTTATGTATCACGACATTCTACCGAAGAAAGAAGTATTTTTTGATGTCACCCCTAAGGAATTGGAAGCGGATTTTGAGCTAATAAAATCCGAAGGATTAACACCCATCAGCTTGCATCAATTAGTTACTCATTTACGTACTGGAAACCCCCTACCAGAAAAACCGATTCTATTAACCTTTGATGATGGTTATGGAGGTCACTACGAGTATGTTTATCCCCTATTGCAAAAATATAATTATCCAGCTGTATTTTCTGTTTACACCAAAAATATGGGGATCGATACAGGTCGTTCCCATGTAACTTGGGAGCAACTAAGAGAAATGTCAAAGTCTCCATTAGTTACAATTTCCGGTCACAGTAAAACCCATCCTCAAGACTTGACAAAGATGTCTGATGAGGAACTCCAGCAAGAGATTGTAGAGTCTAAAAACATTCTGGAGAGGGAATTAGGGGAATCTATCGATTACTTTACTTATCCTGCTGGAAAGCACGACGACAGAGTAAAAGAGCTTGTCAAAGAAGCCGGATATGTAGCTGCATTAGCAATGGATGACAATAACGAAATATTTGCTGGTGAGTCTAAAGACTTATTTGCGATCGGTCGTTTCGGTCAGTCTAGTTTAGAAGAAGTTGTCAAGCAAGCTTCAGGTGGTCCATCATTACCAAAATGTGGTTTTGACTTCCAAGCAACAATCCGCAAAGAAAAAGTTAGGATTGGTAGAACTCCCCTAATCTTAATCTCTGGCGGTAAACCTGAAACTATTCATGCTGATACTCGCTATCAGGTTCCAGATATTATCAAGAATACAGGTGCTGTTGCTGCAGTTGATGGAGGATTTTTCTCTCTTAAATACCTCAATTCCAATGTGATGATTGGACCTGTTTTAAGCCAACGAGGTAAAGGTTTTATTCCTGGGAATCCGGGAGAAATTCCCAAATTAACAGGTCGTCCTCTAGTTTTGATTAACAACAAAATGGCAAAATTTGTGCCTTTTAATTCCGAGAAACACAACACCTTAAAAGGGATACAATCGGAACTAAATTCTGTTAATGATGCTTTTGTAGCTGCTGCTTGGTTAGTTAAAGATGGAGAACCTCAACCCAGAGAAACATTTGGTGACCTTTATGGTTTTGATGCAATACGTTTTCGGGCTTTTTGGGGTATTAATCAAAATGGACAACCAACTATTGGAGTCAGTGCAAAACCGATTGATTCAGTGAGACTAGGAAAAGTATTAGCTGAAGCTGGATTGCAAGAAGCAGTGATGTTAGATTCTGGTGCAAGTACTTCCTTGGCTTATGAAGGTGAATCTCTGGTTGGATATACTCCCCGTCCAGTTCCTCATGTGGTTGCTTTATTTCCACCCACTTCTGCTTCTTTAGAATCTTCGGATGTAAATGAAAATTCAAACAAGCAGTCAAAGCGATCAGATAAAGATTGAATTTGTATTACCTAGATCTAGATAGATAGTTGATTGAAGACGTAGCAATGCTACGTCTCTACAAGTTTTGATTGCTAGTTTTGCGAACAATTTGCGACCCATTCAATCAGTGCTTGATGTAACCCATCTAACGTATGTTCTTGTGCTTCCACATCAACCCGTCCAATTAATGAATGACAAGTTTTAGAGGTCTGCGGTCCAATAGAAGCAATACAAACTCCTTCTAAACAATGGGACAACAAAGATGATTTGGTATCTTCAGTATTTTCAGCAAATATTTTTTCTGCTAATTCATAGAAAAATGCTACGGTTTTAGAACTAGCAAAAGTAATCACATCTACCGCCCCACTTTGCAAAGCTAACTCAGCGGAAGGAGGAACACCTTGGGGACAACAAGATTGGTAAGCTGCAACTTCTAGTACTTGTGCACCCTGTGCAGTCAATCCCTTAACTAAAACTTCCCTACCACCGCTTTCGACTCTGGGGAATAAAATCTTTTTATCTGTTAGTGCTTCTGGAAAATGTTCTATTAAAGAATCAGCGATGAAATTTGGTGGAATAAAGTCTGGTTGTAAACAACGTTTTTTTAGGCTTCGAGCAGTTTTTTCTCCGACTACAGCAATTTTAGTATTAACCAGTGCGCGTATATCCTTACCCCGTGCGATCAATCTCTCAAAGAAATAATCCACGCAATTAACAGAAGTCAAAATTAACCAATGGAAATCAGCTAAATTTGCGATCGCATTATCTAAAGCCTCCCAGCTAGAAGGTGGAGCAATTTCCAATGCTGGCATTTCAATAACATTAGCACCTGATGTACTTAAAAGTTTTTTAAATTCACTTGACTGTCCAGTGGCACGGGTCACTAGAATTGTTTTACCATTAAGGGGAAGCTGCAAATTTTTAGAAGCAACAGCTTGTGAATGGGTAGATCGAGATTTTTCTGTTTCATGAATAGCCATTTTCTTCGAGTGCAATGCTCGCTTAAGTGGATTCCTTAGATACATAGTCTCAAATTCTAGAAACGAGCGTAACCCCACGACCTCACCAATAACAACCACTGTTGGTGAGAGATTTATCCCGGATACTTTTTTCAGAATAGTTTCTAAGGTTCCCATCCACACTTCTTGTTGTGCTGTTGCAGCCCAACGAATAATAGCAATTGGTGTATTTTGCGATCGCCCATGTTGTTGTAGTCGCTTCACTATTTCAGCAATATTGCGTCCACCCATCAAAATAACTAATGTGTCTATTTTTGAGAGTGCTTCCCATTCAAGGTTATTTGGTTCATGACCGCTGAATACAGCAAAACAGCGGCTGAGAACTTTATCAGTGAGAGGAATCCCTGTCAATAAAGGTGCAGCTAAAGCCGAAGATATTCCAGGTACGACTTCAAATTCACAATCTTCTTTGCGCAAAGCATTAATTTCAACTGCGCTGCGTCCAAAAATAAATGGATCTCCTGACTTCAGTCGAACGACTTGTTTACCTTCTTGGCAATACTTAACTAATATTTGATTAATTATATTTTGGGGAGTACTGGGTTTTCCACCGCGTTTACCTACGTCTAACTTCAAGCAATTATTTGCTACTAAGTCCAGTAAACTAGCATCCACAAGGGCATCATATACCAATACATCAGCATTACCTAAAAGCTGATAAGCCCTCAGACTTAGGTATTCTATACTTCCTGGACCAGCCCCAACAAGGTAAACCTTACCTTTTTTTTCTCCCATTCACCAATCACCAGTTATCAGTTATCAGTTAATGCGCTGTAGACACTAATATTTGTCAGTTAGCAGTTAACAATTACCAATTATCCATTAGCAATTACCCAATCCCCAATCCCCAACTACCACTTATACTTACTGAGGTTAATTTTGCTTTCTGCACTAAATTCAATACCTTCATTTTCAAGTAAATTTCGTTGCAGATAGTCCATACCTCGACGCAGTGGAGAATAGGAAATTTCACCTTTAGCATTGATTACCCGATGCCAAGGAATATCTGAATCTTTATCAATTTGATAAAGAGCATAACCTACCAAGCGTGCCTTACCATAGAGTTCAGCTAAATCAGCAACAGTACCATAAGTAGTTACTTTTCCCTTAGGAATCTGGCGCACTACTTCATATATCCGATCATATGTAGACATTGTTGTCAGTTGTCAGTTAACAGTTAACTATTACCAATTATCCATTACCAATTACCTAATCCCTAGTCGCCAGTCGCTAGTCGCCAATCTCCTACTTCTGACTAATTTTCTGCAATAATTCTTCAACTTTCTTAGCTTTTACTGGTTGGCGTTGTGCTTGTAATAATTCTTGGGCTTTTTTGAGATTAGTAATTGCTTCTTCTTTTTTTTCTTCTTCCATGAAAGCATTACTCAAACGCAAATAAGCTTCGGCTTTTTTCGGCGCGCGACTAATAATTTCTTTAAATTCAGTAATAGCTTCTGCAACCTTACCTTGTTTCATCAAGCTATCACCTAAGAATAGGTGAACAACATCATTTGTTGAATTAATTGCAATTACTTTACGAAATGCAGCTTCCGCAGCTTTATAATCTTGTTGCTGATATAAATCTATGCCTTTTTGAAAGCGGTTGGAGGTGATTAAAGTCTTAACGGCAAAGTAAATTAAGAGAACTATACTAGCTGCAACTACAGCAATCGCAAAAATATTATTTGATTGTAAATTTTCTAGCATCATTTTCAATTATTACATTTTGATAGTGAGGATAAAAAATTTTATTCCCCCAAAATTTAGGAATTCAAAAATTAAATTAATCACAAATCACTATTGAACATAGCTACTAACAAGTTAGTCAGTCTAAGCCAAAAGACATGCAAAAGGGAAAATCAAATATTCAACAAAGAATAACTTCCAAATAAATTGGTAGTAACTAGTTGTATCAATTTTGTCTTGCAAATCCAGGTCTCTACTTTTAAACCACATTAAAATCAGCGCAGCTAAATGGGAAAACATTAAAAAGGAAGAGTTAACAAACTCAAGATCCAAAAACCCAACTAAAATTATGCCGACATAAGAGACACTTAAAACCCAACGTGCCAAATTAAAAACAGTTTCTTTTCCTAATTGAATAGTAAAAGTAGTGATATTGTACTCAATATCGCCATCAACATCAGGGATATCTTTAAAAATAGCGATCGCAAAGGTAAAAACTAGGATAAACCAAGTTAGCGCCCAAACTGGTGGTGGAATGATTTGTGATTGTTTAAATACCCAACTAAAGTGCAGAAATAAACCCAAGTTTACAATGGTTCCTCGCACTGAGAAAATACATAATGCAGCGAAAAAAGGATAACGCTTCAAGCGAATAGGTGGTAAAGAATAAGCGGTACCAATTGCCAAACTAATAAATACCATTCCCAGCAGAAATGGACTGAGAGACCAAGCAAGAAGCAGAGATAAAATACCTGTAGTTATAACAATTATCCTACCTGTACGCAGTGAGAATTCTCCCGAAGCAAGTGGTAAATGTGGTTTGTTAATTCTATCAATTGCCACATCTTCAAGCTGATTCAATCCGACAATATAAATATTTCCAAGCAAACAAGAAATCCAAGTACCAAAAAACACTCCTAACTTTAATTCAGAATCTGGCACTAAAGAAATTACTATCAAATATATGCCTAATACGCTTAAGGTTGTACCAATAATCGTATGTGGGCGGGAAAATTTCCACAAAGAATAAAACCAATTACTTTGAGGTCTTAATTGTCTGGTTATTTGACTCATGATTTGGGGATTGGGGATTGGGGATTGGGAATTGGGGAAAGTGTGGGGAGTGTGGGAAGTGTGGGGAGTGTGGAGAGTGTGGGAGGATGGGGAAGACCAAATTACCAATTACTCATTACCCATTACTTATTACTTGTTACTCATTACTCACTTCGTCCCAGATAACAAACCAAAGCGAATTAACCCACTTTTGTAACCTTCGCTCATTAAACCTAAAGACAAAGCAGCTTGTATCGTGTCCCAACCAGATGTCAACAAACCGAAAATTGCTTTGGGATTGAATGCCGATAAGATTACCAGATCCCAAAATGGCGCTACAGCTTGCGACCAATCAGCAGTACGAATATTGTTTAAAGAAATATTCTGAGCGATCGCTTCATATTCTGGTAAAGAAATCACGTAAGGTAAGTGATAAACCCGATAAATTTCAGCTAAATGTTTTTCCTCTTGTGCTGTTAGGGGTAAACTATCCGTAGGTCGATGACACCAAGTCACTACGATAAGTTTTCCACCAGGTTTGAGCACGCGATGGCATTCTTGGATAAACTTGGTTTTATTTGGCATATGTTCGCCACTTTCAAGTGACCACACCAAGTCATAAGAATTATCTGCAAATGGCATCTCTTGTGCATCTGCAACTTGAAAATTTGTTCTAGCAGCAAAACCTAGTTCGCGAGCGCGTTGGTTTGCTCGTTTCGCTTGTACCGGACTCAAAGTAATACCCGTCGCCTCAGCACCTAATCTTGCTGACAAGTATAAACTGCTACCTCCTATCCCACAACCCACATCTAAAATATTTTTTGCTTGTTCCACCCCTGACCAACTAAGTATTTCCTCAATCAGGTCTATTTGTGCCTGTTTTCGGTCTTTTTCCTCTTTACCATCTACACCATAGAAACCATGATGCATATGTTCGCCCCAAGTTTCTTCCCATAATGAAGAAGAAGCATCGTAAAATTGCTGAATTCGTTGGTATATTGTTGCACTCATGAAGCAAGCAGTGTTAAGAAAAGTCAGAATTTAAATCTACATAAAGTTAGGCTACCATGTGTTTTTATTTGAATTAGGGTGTTTTTCTCCGTCGGGATAGTACCAACTAAATCATCCTACGTAATCATTTGTTTTCATATTTTTACATGACTGTTTCTCGTACAATTTGTTTGGGTTTTCTGACAGTTATTGCTGTTGGGACTATCTTGTTGATGATGCCTTTTTCTACTAGCAATGGTGCTTGGAATAACCCAATTGTTGCTTTATTCACTGCAACTTCGGCTGTTTGCGTTACCGGCTTAGCTGTGGTGGATACCGGTACATATTTTTCATTTTGGGGTCAATTATTTATTCTATTGCTAGCTCAGATTGGTGGTTTGGGTTATATGACCACTACGACCTTTCTAATTCTGCTAACTGGACGTAGATTTGACCTCAGACAGAAAATGGCTATTCAGCAAGCTTTAGACCGTAGAGGGATGCAAGGTAGCGCCAAAATCATTCGTTCAATTATTGCTACTACCTTAATTTTTGAGATTACAGGCATATTATTACTACTTTGGGGATTCGTACCCGAACATGGATGGGGTAAGGGACTATGGCTAGCTATTTTTCATAGCGTTAGTGCTTGGAATAATGCTGGTTTTAGCCTGTTTGCTGATAGCTTGTCGGGATATCAGTCGTCAAAACTAGTGATATTTACTATTAGTGGGTTAATTATTTTTGGCGGTATTGGTTATCAAGTAATTTTAGAAACTTTTGTTTGGTTGCGCGATCGATTTCAGGGAAGAAAAGAAAATCAAATTTTTTCTTTAGATTTTAAAGTAGCTATTAGCACCACTATATTTTTGTTGGTAGTTGGAACTATTGCATTTTTTGGTGTGGAGTTAAGAAATATCGAAACATTAAAAAGCTTAAATTTTGACGGACAATTCTTAGCAGCTTTGTTTCAATCAGTGACCACTAGAACTGCTGGTTTTAACAGTATTGATATTGGTAGCATGACTAATACCGGGTTATTTATCACAATAGCTTTTATGTTTATTGGTGCATGTCCTGGTGGTACTGGTGGGGGAATGAAAACCACAACTTTGAGAGTTTTAACAAGTTGTACCAAAACCATTTTGCAGGGGAAAGAAGAGGTTTTGTTGTACAAACGCAGAATACCAATTCCTTTAGTTCTCAAAGCCATTGGTGTTTTGGTTGGCTCGGTCGCAACTGTGATTGCTGTTACTACTTTTATTTCCCTTACTGATTCCAGTTTGTCATTTTTAGAAATCTTCTTTGAAGTAGTATCTGCTTTTGCTACAGTTGGTCTCTCAACTGGTATCACTGCTGCTTTATCAATTCCAGCTAAGTTGATTTTAGTTGTCACTATGTATATTGGTAGGGTTGGGGTACTGTTATTAATGTCTGCGATTCTGGGCGATCCCCGACCTACTAGTATTCACTATCCTGAGGAAAATTTACTTGTGGGATAGATATAGCGCTACGCGCAAGTAAAAATTCATTAGCGCCTAGCGGAGCGTACCGTAGGTAATGACCTTGCGGTCACACTACGTTAATGCGTGTCCGCAGGACATAAGTAAAAAGCTTACTATATATCGATCAGGACTTTCCCACGGACAACATAAATACGGTCATTGCGACGATAGGTTAGCAAAACATTTCCGTAAGGAAATAGCATTCACCGTAGGTGCGGTTCATCCCAAACCATTGGAAGTTGGTAACGAATGCGTAAGTCCCATAGATCTTATGATTTATAAATCTCCTAACCTAACGATGTAGTGCTATATAGGTTTTAGTACATCTATGAAGAACAGCATTTACCAATGTCCTAACGTAATTAGGGCTTGCTGAATAAAACTGAAACATATAACAGACAAGGTTTTTAAGCTAAAGACCTGAGAAGATAGTTTTTAGAGGGAACAAGAATTAAAGGTTCTTCAAAAAGATTAAAAAATTCTCTCAAACAAAGGAGAAATATATTTTATGAGTGCAAATCACATCAGACGACTTGCAATCATTGGTGGAACTCACGGTAATGAATTTACAGGAGCTTATTTAGTAAAAAAGTTGAAAAGTTTTCCCGACTTAGTAAAACGCTCTAGTTTTGAAACCATAACTCTACTAGCAAACCCCAAAGCATTTGCAGTAGCAAGACGTTATGTAGATCGGGACTTAAACCGTTGTTTTTCTATTAAAGACCTTAGAAATCCCCAGTGTTCCAGTTACGAAGACAAACAAGCCAAGGTGATTCATCAAGTATTAGCCGCAGAAGAAAATTCTAAAGTTGATGCGATTTTCGATCTGCATAGTACCACCGCTAATATGGGATTGACCATTATTCCAGTTAGCGATCGCCCATTCAATCTACAATTAGCAGCTTATTTAAGCAGTATCGATCCAACAATTAAAGTTTACCAATGGCAGCAAAGTCACGATCGCTGCTTTTTGCGATCGAGATTTGAATTGGGATTAACTATTGAAGTTGGACCAATTGCTCAAGGAGTATTGAATGCATGGTTTTTTGAGCAAACAGAAAAACTACTGTGTATGATTCTCGACTACATCGACGCTTATAACCGAGGTCGAGCACCAACAGCACCTTCCCAACTAACCATTTATCGATGTACCGAGATCGTTGACTATCCACGAGATGAAGAGGGGATACAAGCAATGATTCATCCACGATTACAATTTAAAGATTATGCACCTCTTAATCCTGGCGACCCACTGTTTCTAAACTTTGAAGGAAAAACTATTTTTTATGAAGGTGAATCAACAGTTTATCCAGTTTTTATTAATGAAGCTGCTTATTATGAAAAAGGTATTGCCGTATGTTTAACTAAAAAAGAACAAATTCCTATAAAATCCTTCACTCAAGTTGAAAAGTAGTTTTAGTATGAAGCATAGTTTAACTAGTGCAATTAAAGTTAGAGTTATTTAAACTAGATATTATCGGGCTCAATCAACAATGAAATCAACAACTGATTTTAAATGTCCGATTTTGTGCCTTTAATCTAAACAGCAATAATTAAGTAAGGAACTATAGAGTGAGTCTGTCATCATTTGCGTTTTTTCGCGGCTTGCGTAAAGACAATCAGCAATTTGCTGTAATTGGATTGGGTCGTTTTGGTCGTTCTGTTTGTTCCAGTCTACATAAGATGGGCTACCAAGTACTAGCCACTGATGTAGATGAAAAGCAGGTTGCAAAAGCCCTGACAGACGAAATTACTGGTCATGCTTTACAATTAGATTCTACAGAAGCCAGTGCTTTAGAAGAAGCAGGAATTTTCGAATTTGATACGGTAATAATTGCCATTGGTAATTACATCCAAGAAAGCATCATTACTACTCTTAATTTAAAGGAAGGCGGAGTATCCCGGGTAATAGCCAAAGCTTCTAGTGAAGTCCACAGCAAATTATTGCGCCGAGTCGGTGCGGATCATGTTGTTTTCCCTGAAGATGAAGCAGGTTGCGCTCTAGCAAGAACACTGACTAAACCATCAATTCTGGATAGATTTGAACTCGATCCAGATAACAGCATTATTGAATGTATTGTTCCCGAAGATTTTCATCATAAAACTATTGCTGAATTGCAACTTCGTAATCGTTACGGTATAAACGTGATTGCAGTCAGCCATGATGGTAAATTTCAAATCAATCCGGAACCAAGTCAACGTCTAGAAGCAGGTACAGCAATTGTTGTGATTGGCTGCAATCAAGATATTAACCGTTTGCCGATTTAATTGATGGGTGATAGGTAATTGGTAATTGGTAATAGATAATTGCTTATTAGGCGGATAACAACCATTTATAGCACTACGTGTTTAGTTTATGACATTGGTGTTAGACGCAGCGCGTTCTCAGGCTGTTCTGTTTGTCCTACGGACACGTTACACTAATGTCGTAGACGCGGTCAGTATACTTTTGTTAGCACCTAGCGACAGCGTACCGTAGGTCATATTTTGACTTTTGACTTTTTACTTGCGCGTAGCGCCATAACTGAACTTGAATCAAACATCTTCATAGGAAACATCTTTTACAAAACAAAGAGTTGTATAAATTTTTTTGAACCCTATGGATTCGTATAATTTCAATGCACCATTAGGATTATCTGCATCTACACCCAATTTTGCAACATTCATCCCAGCAGCTTTTAGTTGGTGTAAATTCCTCAATAAAATAGCTTTTCCCAATCCAATGCGACGAAATTCACGCCGTGTTGCTAAAATACTAATCCACCCTTCTTTATATTCTTTATGTAAATTGTCTTCTGGAAAGATTTCACCATAACAGCAGGCAGCAAATCTACCATTAGAATCAACTGCAATCAAGTCTAAGTCAGATCTATAGTTTTCACTCTTAAGCCAGTGCTGTAAGTCTTCCAATGTTACATCATGATGATTCCAGTGGTCTTGAAAAGAATCATTGAATAGCTCTATCCACTTAAGTACATCTTGCTCTGGGTTCGTTGGACGCCAAGTAAAACCTTCCGGGAAATCTGGTTGGGGAATTTGCTCAGATAACGATCGCTCCATCCGTAAAAAGTAGCGATCAATAGTAAAGCCGTGATTTTTTAAAATCGCAATTCGTTCAGAAAAAGAATCTCGACAGCGAGAACGCAGCTTAACTTCAAAACCACGCTCTTGTCTTACCTGACGCATTCTTGATTCACCCCACCGAATAATCTCAGACTGGAGAGTATAGTTTCTAAGGTTAGGATGAACGTAAATAGATAAATAACCATCAATAACATCACTTGGTTCAGTTATCCATAAAGAACCGAAACCAACAAGCTTGTTATCAATGTTTTCCCATAAACATATATCGCTTTTTTGGTTGAAACTAGGAGTATTGAAATCATTTCTTAGTTCAGAAACTGATGTTTTTTGATCTAACTGATAAGTCGTATCACAAACATTAATTAGATTAGCGATCGCTTCTAAATCTACTTCCCCTACATAAGGACGCATATTTATATTATTAGTATTATTTCCCATAAGACATATACGAATAAAAAACTAACCATTAACAATTACCAATTACCCATTACCAATTACCATATGACACTTACGCGTCACGCTTCGCTAACACTGCACCAGCAGTGCGGGCGTATACCAATTACCAAAACAAACTTATTGCATTCGCAAAATGTTACGCACCTTCATCAAAATTTCTCCTAATTTATTTTTTCCACTACCGTCAGCACCACAGCCCCAGTAATAATCACTTCGTGCATTTTCAATAATTAACTCATCACTAGTAGCAAGCAAAATTTCTTGAATATCGGGATGATTTTGAAACTTACACAATACTGCTTGATACATAATTTCATCTTTCACACTTTCCCAATCAGTGCGTAGTGGGTGCTGGCGAGAACGTCCCATATTTGCAGCATCTTTTGGAGTTGTGACATCTCGTATTTTGTCAAACCAAAGGTGATCGGTTTCGACAAATTTTTGGGCTTGAAAATAATGTTCGCTAGTTATCCACCAATCTCCATCTAGCTTAAAACCATGTTGAGAAAAATTAGAAAAACAACCATAAGGCTTTTCACGAGCACTATAAAAATAAATTGTCATAATATTGCTCTGTTAAATATTTAGATATTTTCAAAAAAAAAGACATCGTAGTAGACTGACACGCCTAAAATGATGCAATAGATTTGTCCTAAAATTTATTTCAATTAATGATTTTTGGATTTTGCTAATGCACTATTTTAGCTGTGTCAGTCCAGTAGGGTGTGTTAGGCGCGCAAATAATATTTTTCTAAGGTTACTTTTCATCACCGCGCCGTAACGCACCGCCACATAAGATTAATGTATAAAGATGTGTTAAGCACTTAAGAGAATATATATTTTTTAGATTAAATTTAATGTCCAGTCGTAACACACCATAATTGCAACATATATTTTGATGTAATTTGATATCAAAAATTATTTACTTAAAAAATCATCTTTTAAATATTGTCAAACTTATTTATTAAAAACCTAATTTTTGCCGAGCATTGAGATAAATTTGATAAACGGAATCATTAAAGCTAACAAATATGATTTTTTCTAAATCATCATTGCCCTGAATAAAATTCAAAGTTGACTCAAGGGCAATATTACAAGCTTTTTGAAGTGGATACTCATAAACACCACAACTAATAGCAGGAAAAGCAATACTTTTGATTTGATTTTCAACTGCTAATTGCAAACAGGAAAAATAACAAGAAGCTAATAATTCTGGTTCATTCTGTGTCCCACCTTGCCAAATTGGACCGACAGTATGAATGACGTATTTTGCTGGTAATTGATATCCCTTAGTAATTTTTGCTTCTCCTGTAGGACAACCATTTAGCAAACGACATTCTTCTAGTAAATCAGGTCCTGCAGCACGATGAATTGCTCCATCCACACCGCCACCTCCAAGAAGAGAATTATTCGCAGCATTAACTATCGCTTCTACTTCAAGGGTAGTAATATCTGCTCGAATTATCTCAATTTGAGTTGTCATATCATCACCAAAAGCATTGACGTTCTAAGTAATAAATCGATTGTATTTTATTCACATATTCAGGTATTTTGTTGTTTATATTCCTCCTTAATTCGGATTTTTCTTGAGAAATATTGATATTTTTTACTTGTTTATTCTGGTTTTGGAAAGCTTTGAATTGAAAATTTCCAACAGAGATATCTAACTTGAAGGTTAAGTGAACTCTCAGCATTTTCTCTTTAACCTATTTTTTCCTGCATCCCTCTTATCTACATTATACTACAACTGTATTACAGAAGAAATTATTTTACTTTTAATAATTAATTTTTAATAAATTCTTTTTAGTAATTCATTTTAGTTATCAGTTTATGATCCTAACGAGCTAAATTTAATAATCACCAATTACCACTAAGAACGCGCGCAAAGCGCGAAGCGGCGGCAGGCGGCAGGCAGGCACGCACGCAGTGCTTATGGCTCTTAGCGGAGCGTGACGCCAGTCATACGCCACGCTTCCGCTAACGCCAAAAAACTAATGGGTCGCAAAAAAGCAAACCCACTAGCTTCTTAATCACTCATAACCGATGCACAACTCTGTGCTTCCAACCATAGTTTGTGGAGGAAAAATTCAGTGCGATCGTTAATTGCAGTTACAAATAAACCATTTGCATCTTCACAGCCATCTGATAACCAAGCACCCTTGAGACTTACTTCTACACATTCAGAATCACAGACACAGAAACTGAAAACTTCCCTATCTTCGCGTTTGGCTTCGGCTTGAAGTGTTTCCAGTCCCAAGACATCAACAGGAAGCAAAAAAGATGCAGTACTTGGTTCCACGCATAGAGGTTGACAAACTCGCAGCGCTAAAATCACTCTAGACTGTACCCAATCCTCCAAAGACTGAGTGAGGTATTCAAGGTGAAAGTTAGTTTCCATATAAGTTAATTTCAGCATTCCTCATGCTCTCCTGTTATTCCAGGTTTGCTTCTTGCGCAACGCTCTTCCAAAATTCTTCAGCAAACAAAATTGCTGGGTGGATTGGAGCCTTGGGCTTTGTGCGTAAATTCATCCCCATCTCTCGGGGACTCTTGTCTCCTTTGCGGAAATTGCACCTTTCGCAAGCAGTAACAACGTTATCCCAAGTATGTTGACCGCCTCTAGAACGAGGGATGACATGGTCTAATGTTAGGTTTTTAACGCTACTGCAATATTGGCAACTATGGTGGTCTCGCCGCAGTACTTCTCGGCGATTAACGGAGGGAACTTTCCATATCCGTTCGCCAGAAGAAGTTTTTAGACGGATTTGTCTGGGTACGTAAAGAACTAAGCTTGGTGAATGAAATCGCCATCCTTTTTCTGTTGTTAATTCGATGGGTTCTGCTTTGTTTGTAACAAGCAGTACAACTGCTCGCTTAATGTTTATACGAGACAATGGTAGGTAATTTTGAGAAAATACCACCACAGATTGCTCTAAGATTTGTCTTGCGCTTGTCACAGCTTGACTCCTCATAAATAAACCCCCGCTTCAAACATGGTCGGAAGCGGGGGCTTGGAATTGACTTTCAGTCTTTTAGTCCTTCATTGGTACAGTATTTCTCGACCTGTACCTCCCGCGTTTTCGTTCTCGTTGGGGTGCTAAATCTCGCCCACGAATTTTTGTATATATAAAATTGGTATATTCACGATCTTTGTTAAATTCTGCAATTAACCGCCTTTTCAGGCTATTTACGCCCACACATAAAAACTCCACTCCCATTGCGCCTGATTCCCGACTGTAAATGCCGTGGGAATAATGCGAGGAAGTAGAGATGGGCTGAGTTAATATCACAGAAAATTTCACCTATATAAGAATTGTTTGTTTGATCCTTTCTTTAAAGATACTACACTTGTATTACTATCCTGTCTATAGTTTTGTACATAAAAGGAGCAAAAATCATGCATACAATTACTCGCACTCCCACCACCGACATGGAAGTTACTAGCATTCGCTTGGAGCGAGAACTCAAGGATAAACTTAAAGAACTTGCGGGCAATCAGGGATATCAAGCCCTGATCAGAAATATTCTGTGGAATTATGTTCAGCAAAAATCGGGAGATTGGAAGCCGCGATTTTCCAAAACTGATATTAGAGCCAGTATCGCTGCAACCGCTCAACAAGAAGAACGTTGTGTTCTCACTGGTCATTTAATTCAACCCCAACAACCAATGCTTTTAGGATTAACAAGAAATGGCGATATGGTACCTTTGAGTGTTGAGAGTTTAGCCGGATAACTATATAGTTCGGCAAAGTGCAGCCCAGCCACATTTAAGATTTCAATCTTGGGATGGTTGGGCTGCTATTGCAACAAGAATTTGTAGTTATAGGAATTTTTTGGCAGTTTCTGATTTGAATGTAAAATATTTTAATCAAAAAACTTATAGCAATAATTAGTTTTAATTATATTAATTTAAATTATGAGTTATTTTATTTGAGTATAAACCCTGTAGACTATTGCCAAATTAACCACAAAGGACTAAATTCCCACTTAAGATGTAATGAGACTTAAGAATATCAGGCTAAGCATTTGTTTTTAAGGGAAAAGTCAAAGAATACTGAGTAAATTCACTCAAATTCACCTTTGGGTAAATTTGGCAGTTTTGACTTTGAGGTGTTATCACATTTAATCATAATACTTAAGTAAAAATAAAACCAAAACTACAAGTATCACATTTTCTTTGAATTCATCAGTGTTAACGCGGATTCCTCTTGGCGTATATCGATCTGAATTATAGAGTATTTACGGTTTATGTAGATTTACTCAAAGGATATTCTGAATCAGAGTTAGGGAGTCGTGAATTCATTAATTCGTCTAACCTAATTTACATTCTTTCCTTGTAGCTTTTTAAATATAAACATGTGTTAGTACTTTTACTCAGTATGAGCCTGTTTATACAAAAATGTTAAAAATTATTCAGATTATGTAGTCAAATTATTTGGTCATCTGAAACATAAAAGAGCTATAACAAGTGAGAGATATTGCTCAGAAATATATGAGTTCATCAGGGTGCAGCCAAAGCGATCGAGGATTATGGAAATGCCAGGAGTTGGGAACAAATAAAATGGGGTCATTATCCAAGAGTGTACCAGGAAGAAAAAAGCGTTTATCGTCCTTGCCGCAATACTCTGATGAATTAGATATAGATCGACAACAAAAGTACCGGGTTAAGCTGATGCAGCATGAGCAATATGATGCCCACCAGTTAGCACAAAAAATTAATCAAAGTATTGCTAATAGCCCAACTCCAGAAGATATGCTGCAAGAGATTGCCGAGTTACTAGGCTTGGCTTTTAAAGTCGATTGTTGCTGCTTGGTTACAATTACTAATGGAAGTACGGGAGAGACAATTACAGCAAATTGGTGTGCCCCTAAAGACTTAGATTTACCACATGCAAATGAAATCCTATCCAGCGATCAATGGGAAAAACATGAGTTAGTATTTGCATCTGAGCCGCCAAAAATTGAAGATATTAATTCAATTAATAATACTTTGGCGATCGCTCACGGGCATTTACCCTTACCAATCAAGTCGGTGCTGGTAATTCCCACCAGATTTGGCGGAAAAATTGATGGCGTAGTCTTTCTGATTAAATCCCAGCCCTATGAGTGGAAAGATTCAGAAAAAGAACTACTCAGAGCGATTGAATCATCATGTGCGATCGCTTTTTCACAATTAGCACAAACCCAGTTGATTGCTTCCCAGAAAAAGTATGTGGAAACTTGTGCTCTTCATCAAAGTTTAATTCAGCAGTTAACAATTTTGAGTCGCAGCAACCTGGAGCTAAATCAAATGCTCCAATCTGCTATAGCAGCGACGGCTGAAGCATTGGAAGCAGATCGTGGTTTATTAATATCCTTAAAATATACTAATCCCTTGTTTCGCTGGAATCGTTCCAAGGAAGATATTCCTAAAGCCAAAGCGAGAATAGTGGGTAAATGGTCAAGAAATCTGGATAACATTGTAGTTGATCAATCGGAATCTGCCGAAGATGCTTCTTATTGGCTAAAAGACTGTGGTTTATCTCGGCGTGCTTTTTCTGATTCCAGTAAACCAGTAGTAATTAACAATAATTCCGACCGTCGTCGTGGTGATACATCCGGAATTGCACCAGTATTCGCATTGGATGCATTTCCAGCATTACTTTTAGTCCCTTTGGAAAGTCAAGGAAGAGTCCTAGGATTTATGGCGCTACAACAGTCCGTAGCTCGCTGTTGGAAGCCTGCTGAATTAAATATGGTGGAAATGGTATGCGCTCAATTAAGTAACGCGATCATCCAAAATCAAACTTTAAGACAGGTTCGAGCTTTAGTAGATGAGCGTACCGATAAGTTACAGGGTAGCTTAGAAGTTCAAGCCAAATTGTACGAAAGAACTCGCCAGTACGTAAAACAGCTAGCAGAACTCAACGAGCTTAAAGATGAATTTCTCAGCAATATGAGCGATCGTCTACGTTATCCTTTGACGAATATGCGGATGGCGTTGCGTAATCTACGTCAAAAGGGAATAGATCCCGAACGTCAAGCAAGATACTTAAATATTCTTGAAGAAGAATGTACTAAAGAAATTGACTTGATTAACGATCTGCTCACACTGCAAAAATTAGAAACTCATCAAGAGCGTCCCCAATTAGAAAGCATTGATTTAAATACTAAAATTCAAGATATTACAGAACGTTTTAAGAAAAAACTCTCAGATAAAGGATTAGAAATTTTATTTGAATTACCAGCAGATTCACTCGAACTCCAAACGGAAATAGAGAGTTTTGAGCGTATTCTTACTGAATTACTATCAAATGTTTGTAAATATTCCGAACCTGATACAAAAGTAGAATTGCAAGCAGAACACCAAATTTCTGACTCCACAGATAAAATATCCATTAAAATCATTAATGTTGGTAGGGGTATATCTCAAGAAGAAGCTACATATATTTTCGATAAATTCCGTCGGGGTAAAGGTCGGTGGACTCCCGGTACTGGTTTAGGATTGGCGTTGGTAAAATCTTATGTACAGCATCTTAATGGAACGATCGCTGTTGACAGTTCTGAAATTCCCAACTCCGAATTAAGCAAAATTTGTTTTACTTTGACTTTGCCACAATTTGCTGAGGAAACTGAACCACCAAATGAAAGTAACTGAAAAACATTACGCGCCTAAAAAAATCAATTTTTCCGCTTTTAGCAACAGCACAACAAATCAGGAGAATTTGACTGCAGACGCGGTTAATTCAGAAGCTGTTGATGTCAAAGTCGAAAAAATTTCTGAGCGACAACGACGCATTAGCGCTAAAATCCATATTCTCCGCCCAATAGAACAGGTCTGGAAAGTCCTTACAGATTATGAGGCTTTAACTCAGTTCGTCCCTAACCTTGTAAAAAGTCGCCTCTTACCACATCCTACAGGCGGCATTAGATTAGAACAAATAGGTTCTGGGCAATTATTACGGATGAATTTCTCGGCACGAGTTGTTCTCGATCTGGAAGAATATTTCCCCGACAAGATTTGCTTCGAGATGGTTGAAGGAGATTTCAAAGTTTTCTGCGGATATTGGCTGTTAGCACCGATTTATTTAGAGGGGGAAGTTGCAACAAGTCTGTGCTACACCATTGAAGTTTTACCCAGACTAACAATGCCAGTAGGATTAATTGAACGTCGAATGAGCGATGACTTACGTTCAAATTTGTTAGCTATTCGCCAACGGACAGAAAACTTGTTTAGCTACCCTTAGAATTTGCGATGAATTAGGTAGAGAAAATCAATACTTCTCTACCTTAAAGACCATCTTTATACTTGGTTTACAGATTTTTAATATCAATAAATATATCAAATATAACAAATAAATTAAGCTTATATTTTAGTCATTAGTAAACATATATCTAGGATAAAATATTCTTAAAAAATAAGAAGATATTAAAAACTAATAATTTAATCTTAAATAAAGTCCATAGAAGCTTTAGGTTTAAGCTAAGATATCAAATTAAACAGTAAAGTTTGCTGCTATGTTTCTGGTGTTTTAAATTTCCGAGAAATTTCTCAGCATTTTAAATTATTGCCGACCTAAAAAAATAATAGCTGCGACATAAATTAATTTACGTCGCAGCTATTATTTTATAATGATTTTTCTTTGTATACCCCCAAGGGAATTCGAATCCCTGTTACCTCCGTGAAAGGGAGGTGTCCTAGGCCTCTAGACGATGGGGGCCTGTGCATCAGACTTTTAATAATTTAGCGGAGTTTCTTATTTGTGTCAACAGTTTTTGAGCAAATTTTTGGCCGGGTCAAAATACAAAATCCTCAACTTCAAAGGAGCATACTAGTATTGTGTCAAGAAAAGAATATCAACCTGTTGATTAAAAATGTCTCACATTACCTTTGAAAAACAGAGGTGAAGATCCAGCCAGTAACTAGGGGAATATTGCCTTAAGCTCTAGGTTTTACATTCGCCATTTTTAACTTCTGCCAAATTTGATTTGACGTCATTTATAAGTATATAGACTTTGAGACCTGACTAATCTTTAAGACAATTCAATGCAAGACAAAAGTATACTATAGGAAAGCTTTAGTGTTACTAAATTAAAATAGATGTATATGTTAAATGAAAATGTCAAAACAAATTACATTTAATTGCCGTATATCAAGGATTAGAGCTTATGTACAATCGATGGGAAATTAAATCCTAATGGGCAAATATTTCTGCCTAACGTTTGACAAAGGGGGTAAAATTTTGTTTATTTCCCCGAACATGAGTATAAAAACTATCTGTATTTCCCCGTTTAGCAAGGGTATAGTATTGCAGCCAGTGCAGTTAGTCTTTACTATTCTTAACAAAAGATTTTGAAATATATGGATCAAAATCTCGAATATGGAAGAATCTTTTGAAATCACTTTGCAGATGGTGATAACCATCGTCGCAGGCATTAGTGCTCAAGTACTTGCTGCCTATCTTAAATTGCCTGGCATTGTATTCTTGTTGTTCTTTGGTATTTTGCTTGGCTCTGATGGCATTGGGCTGCTACATCCTCAAATGCTAGGAACTGGCTTAGAGGTAATTGTTGCCCTTGCCACAGCGATTATTTTGTTTGAGGGTGGATTAGATTTAGACCTGCGTGAGTTGGGTAAAGTTTCTACAACTTTGCAGTTGCTAGTAACTTTAGGCACTTTGGTGACACTGCTCGGGGGTAGCATGGCCGCACACTGGCTAAGCGAGTTCCCTTGGCCAATCGCTTTCCTATATGCCTCCCTAGTTGTAGTAACTGGACCTACAGTAGTAACTCCCTTACTCAAACATATAAAAGTCGAGCGACAAGTAGCAGCAATACTGGAAGGAGAAGGAGTTTTAATTGACCCTGTTGGAGCTATTCTTGCCGTTGTCGTCCTCGACACAATTTTGAACAGTGATGCTGGTCCAGTTAATGCTGCCATTGGTTTGTTGCTGCGTTTGGGAGTCGGAGCAGTAATTGGTGGTGTTGGTGGTTGGATCATGAGCTTAGTTTTCAAACATGCGAATTTCCTCTCCTTCGAGTTAAAAAACTTACTAGTGCTGGCAGGATTATGGGGTTTATTTGCACTATCCCAAAATATCCGCAGCGAATCTGGACTAATGACCACCGTAGTCGCAGGGATTGTATTTGCCAATTCTTCAGTCCCAGAAGAGCGCCAATTACGTCAATTTAAAGGTCAATTAACCATACTAAGTGTATCTGTGCTGTTTATATTACTAGCTGCAGATCTATCAATTGACAGTTTATTAGCCTTAGGGTGGGGTAGTTTATTTAGTGTCTTAGCACTAATGTTTATCGTGCGCCCAATAAATATTTTGCTATGTACTTGGAATAGCAATTTTAATTGGCGACAAAAACTATTTTTAAGTTGGATTGCACCAAGGGGAATTGTTTCAGCTTCTGTTGCTTCCTTGTTTGCAATTTTGCTAACTCAGCATGGTATTAACGGTGGTGATGCCATTAAAGCTTTGGTCTTTTTGACGATTATCGTAACGGTAGTTTGTCAGGGACTAACAGCAGGTTGGCTAGCTAATTGTTTACAAATCACTTCTAAAGAAGCTACGGGAGTTGTAATTGTCGGCTGTAACCCCTTGAGTATGTTAATTGCCCGCTTCTTCCAAGAGCGGGGAGAAAAAGTCGTAATGATTGACACCAACCCAGAGTCCTGCGAACAAGCCGAAGTTCGAAACATTCAGGTCATTGCTAGCAGTGCATTTGATGTAGAAGTATTAGAAGGAGCGGGTCTGGGATCGATGGGAACTTTTTTGGCTGCCACCAATAATGGTGAAGTCAATTTTGTATTGGCACAAAGAGCAGCAGAAGAATTCGACCCTCCAAGGGTTTTGGCTGTTTATCCGAGAGATCCTACCGCCAAAGTTCCTGTAAATAATAGTCAGAAGGTCAATCAAGCATTTGTTTCTGACTTGGCAATTAAGCGATGGAATGAATACTTAAATAATGGGCAAGTAAAATTGCTAACTACTACACTCAGCCAATCAGATATTGAAAATCAAAAAGAATCTCTCAAAGAATTGGTAGAAGGAGGGGACTTGGTACCCCTACTTATGGAACGAGAAAAACATCTCATGGTCATGCCCGCCTCCCAACAATGGCAGATTGGCGATCGCATTATTTATCTGCTCCACGATCCCAGACCAACTTTACTTAAGCGTCTTTCTGGAGGAACTCAATCAAATCGCCTATCTTTAGACAAATTGCCTGAAGTAGAAGAATTCCCACTAGCAAAGCTATCTCAACTTTCTGCTAGTGATACATCAACAGCCTGATTTAATTTTTCTCGTTCTTCCGATAAAACCACATTTGTGGCCTTCATTTGTTTTTCTTGCCAAATCAAACTTGATAGGTGAACTACAGCCAGTACAACTACACCTACAGAGAGGAGATAGCTATGGATAGTGTAAAGGTGTTGTATTGTTACTGAATTAATTGCTCCACCGCCAGTCAGAATGTTTTTTAACCAAACTCCAACCAGGGGAATCGCCTGAATTGTACCGAGTTCAATATTAAATCTCCAGTATCCTTCCTGGGTCCAAGCCAAAATAATTGCAGTCCAAGAAAGCCCAATCGCCGTAAGAGCTAAGAGAATACCGCTAACCCATGCACCCAACCAACTGCGGCGAAATTGTCTGCCTAAAAACATCACCACAATTTGTATTAAAGCGATCGCTATTATTCCATTTCCAGCCAAGCTGTGAATTTTACGGAAAAACCAACCATAAGGAACTTGGAGAGTTATAGCCTCCAAGGATGTATATGCCCCGCCTGCGGTTGGTTCGTAGTAAAAAGATAGCAAAATACCACTAAAAGCAGCGATTAGACTCAAAGTTAAGACTACAACCGATAAAATTGTTGCAATTCTCCTAATTACCCAATCGAATTGATTGATTTGCATTACTGAAGCTTCCTTTCCAGAAAATTGTAGTTTTATTACAATTCTAACCAATAATCATTAAGAAATGTTTCAGAATGTAAACAAGATAACTTAACTTAGATAATTAGCCCAGGTACTAAGTATATCTGGGGAGCCATACCACCTTTGCGGGCTTTTGGGGGAATGGCGAACATCTTCAATCACAATATTTTGAGCACCTTCTAAATGAGCAGCTTCAATGGGGGTAATACCATCACCCCAGGTGTCCCCTTTGCCACAAGTTAATAAATAACTGTTATAAGCCAACCAACTACCTAACTTTTTGTTACCAAAAACTGTTTTCCCCGCCACGCAAATGTAATTTACATCCTTATAAAATGCCCCAGGGTAGTTTTGATTAACAAAATCAATCGTCCGGCGCGTCCAGCGTTCTTGACTAAAATGGGGTGTACCTAAAGTAATTAGATTTGCAACCAGTTTATGCCCATTGCATGGTAACGATTTATCATTACTTCTTCCGGAGTAAGGTAATTCTCCTAGATAAATTCGGGCGATCCATCCTCCTGCGGAATGACCGATTAAATTAATCTGGGGAACATCAAATTCAAAGAGGACATTTTTGACCGTTTTATCTAATTTTTGGAGAATATTAATGAAAGAGCTTCCTCCCAGTGTCGGTATCCAGTCCCTTCTTCCCAAAGGCACAGTTACAGCAGGGAAACCTAGTTCTTTAAGAGATTGTTCTAATTTTTGGTAGGATTTGGCAGACTCAAAATATCCCGGCAAAATAACTGTTGGTAGTGGCATTGCAGTCTTATTTTGAAAGCTTGATTTTTTTGTATTATTTTTTTGTATTCCTTTATTAATAATATAAACTTATAGGTTAATTTTACTAATTTGTGGCAATGCCAATAGGCAATTTTTACGGTCTAAGCGTAGGAACCGGCGATCCAGAATTAATTACTGTTAAAGGATTACGAATTTTACAAAATTCTCCAGTGGTAGCATTTCCTTCTGGTTTACAAGGTAAACCTGGAATGGCAGAAAAAATTATTAGTCGATGGTTACAACCAGAACAAATACTGTTACATCTGAACTTTCCCTATATACAAGACGAACAAATACTATTAAATGCTTGGGAAGAAGCAGCAAAAATTGTTTACGAACGTTTAAAAACTGGTCTAGATGTAGTTTTTGCCTGTGTTGGGGATGTCAGTTTCTACAGTACATTTACATACTTAGCTCAAACATTGAGGAGACTTTATCCTGATGTAATAGTTGTGGTAATACCAGGAGTTTGTTCTCCAATGGCTGCTGCGGCTGTATTAGGTATACCTCTCACAATCAAAGATGAGAAATTAGCAGTTTTACCAGCAATCTATTCCATGAACGATTTCGAAACTGCATTAGAGTGGGCTGAGGTTGTTGTACTGATGAAAGTTAGTTCTGTGTACGTTAAAGTTTGGAAGATTTTGCAACAACGCAACTTGTTAAAATCGAGCTTTGTAGTAGAAAAAGCAACTTCAGAGGAAATGGTATTACATCCCGACTTAACTAATTTAAGTAACTTAAAATTGCCTTATTTTTCAATTTTGATTGTGCAATTACAATCTAGATATTTTTAAGATTCATGATTTTGAAAGCAAAATCACATCCATATAGCCTGAATCCCAGTAATATATAACTTAAACTGATAAAATAACAGCCAGAATACTCTTAAACGTGTTCTGTTTTCAGTATCTTTATAAGAAGTTATTATTTGTAGAGGGGTGCTCCTCCTCAGCCATTGTTGGAAATAATTAAGAACTTTAGACAATAAAATTACACAATTTCCATAGAGCCGAGTGAACGAAAACAAGTTACTATGTCTTACGTCTCATTGCTGAAAACCATACCAGATTTTTTTAGTCAACCTGTAGGGATAGCGGCACTAGCATCCGTTGGTATTCATGGTGTCATTGCTTTTCTGCTGCCCTTAATGCCGGTAGAGACAAAAAAAACCAAAGAAGTCAAAATTCCGAAAACTGTTGGACTTGTTGAACTCGACCAAGCCGACCAGAAACGTATTCCCCAAACAAATTCCACAAACATAACGCCTAATCTACAAGCTAATATGCAAACGGGTGTTCAGTTGCCTGAATTTGCGACAAAAGCCACTCCGTTACCAAGATTAGCTCCTCCTCCATTGGTAACACCTCCAGTTGCTTCGAATCAAATCATGCCACCTTTGCCCATATCACGAAGTGAATTGGGAATAGATCCCTTACCCAAAAATCGGCAAATTAAAACAAGACAAAGTAATCCTTTTCGCATACGTCCGCAAGATAGATTTGGAGCGAAAAAATCTTGGAGTGCTAGTAGACCGGAACTTAAGTTTGAGGATCCTATTAAGAATTCTAATGCCGGAGCAAATCAGCAGTTAAGAGCAAAAGTAGCAACTGGAACTAATACTAGTAATAACGCTCGAAAAGATTTACAAGCTAGTTTACCTAGGGTAAATCCAGCTGCAATGCCTGCTAGGTTACCAGGAAAACCAATTCCGGTTTCTGAGGATATCACCTCTGTTGGTGCTTTACCTCGGGGTAACCAAATTTTAAATAACTCGTCGAGGGAATTAAATGTCACAAATAATACTAATGGTCTGACTTCCAGAACAAGATTGGTTACGGGGATAACAAATTCACCACAGGTAAATAACGTTCAAACACCCCAAGTCAAAGTTAAGTCTCCATCTCGGAAGAAAGTCGTTACTGAACCCGAACTTATTGCTAGAGCAAAACAGATTACTCCCAACATTCAAATGCAAGCGGTTCCACTGCAACCTAGCCTTGACTTACCGAAAGGTGAAAAGGCTACTAATGTTAAGGGAGGTTTAGTTGTCGATGGCGAAGGTAAAATTAATTACTTTGAATTGCTAGATAAATCAGTATCATCTAATCTCAAAGTTGCTGTCAGAGACTACTTCAAAAACTACTTCCAGAAAAATCCAATGAAGGCAACTGGAAAACCTAAGTATTTTTCTTTTAATGTTGTTTTTGAACCAAGTGACACCCTAAATCTCCGCGAACGTTTGCGTGCTATTAAAGACCAACGGGATTTAAAATTTAGTCCTTCACCAAATGGTGCAGTTCCTGGTAGCGGAGTTACTAACACAGAAAAATCATCTTCATCACCAGTTGTTATTAAATCTGTAGTTAGAACAGACAAAGCTACTGATAACCGTCGAAATAATCAAACTTCTTATAATCAAACTTCTCAGCCTGGGTTTTTATCTCAGCGTTTACCAATTATTCCAGAGAATAATAAAGGTAGTTTAGAAAACCGCACCCAAGTCTCATCTTCTTCCAAAGAAAACCAGAGAAATTTGATTTTGCGGCTTCGTAAATTACGACAACAGAGACAAATAAAAACAAAAACCTCAGATTTTCAATAATCTCAGGTCACAGGGTTAGATTATTAAGTTTGATTAGTTAGTTATCTGGTGGGTGGTTCCAAATTCATTTCTTTATTGCCAATACAGTTAGGGTAAAGCATGATAAGAAATAGAATTTGGAACCACTTACTCATTTTTTTGAATGCACTCAAATCGGAGATGTAGTATCGGATATCCCGATATTATTATTGTGTACAAACAAAAATTATTTATGCTGGGTCTGACAAATTAGAACTAAGGAATGAGAATTTAATAACCTGTAATTATGAAATTTGAAATGGTGCGTTATGTGATGCTAACAGCACCCTATTTTTTTCATTTATTTCATCCACATTCCTAAGTGTTACTAACTACTAACCTTCAACTATAACTTTACCGACCATGCCAGCACCGCGATGGGGTTCGCAGTAAAAAGTATATTCGCCAGCAGGAGCATCACCAGGAATAGTAGTTTCAAATTCTTGACCTGGGCTCATTAGTAATTGCTTATGGGAAAGTCCCTTTGCTAGATCGGCACTTTTTGCAGGATTTTGGGTTTTGTCAAAAACCACATTGTGGGGAGGAACTTTATTATTTACCCATTTAATAGTATCACCAGGCTTAACTGTTAGTTTGGAAGGCTCAAATGCCAACATTCCTTTGTCATTACCAAGCTTGATTGTGTATGTTTCGGCGGCAGCGCTATCTACGAATACAACAAAGCTGCTGACAAAAAAGAAGATAGCGCAGATCGCTAAACCAATACGTTGTAGATTTGCTGCAAATAATTTCATAAAACCTCTCGGAAGTGTTGAAATCCTAAGTCTTGGGAGTAGGGTGGAAAAATTTAAATTTTTCAATATCATTCATTGTAAATAAAATTTACCAAAATATGACGCTTTGTCATAGATAGAATTTTTTTTTTAATAATTGCCTACAATTGTGAGGCTGAAAGCACGATCCTAAACTCGCAGAATTAGGAGCCGGTGGTCATGAATCAGGGGTTAGGAGTCTGAATATGATAACCAGGTTAGGTTAAGTTATGCTAGCCACTAACAGGAAACCCAAATAGAAAAGCAGAAGAATCTAAATCTGTGTTAAGATTTCACCTTCTGCTACTTTATTGAATATACTTAGGCTTAATCAAAAAAGTTTATAAATATACTTTGACCTCTGTAAGTCTAGAAGTATATTTTGCCACCACCCCATCTTTTACCAACAACCTTAGGCTGCAAAAGGATGTAACCTGCGATCGCTTCAAAGTCTTCTTCATTTAGGTTTCTCATTTCTGTGAAAATATCTGCGCTTTTCATGCTGGGGTGCAATTCAGAAATTTCGATTTCACCATCATAGGTAGTGGGATTTTTCATGTAATCCACAAGACCTTGAATATTGTCCCGAGCAGGTGTAGCTAAAGCCAGAGTTTCTGGATCTAGCCCAACGTTCTGGTTAGTTTTGGTTACACCACCAAGATGACAATCGGCACAAGCGAATCTGAACAACCGCTTACCTTCTTTAATCTGTTTGAGACTTAGGACAACATCATCACCCTTATCATTTAAAGGTACCGTGCGTGTAGCTGTATCTAATTCTACTGCTGTTGCACTACCCAGGCAAAACTGAAATGTTAATAATAAAGTAGCTACAAAAATGCCAACTAGTTTTCTAAACATATTTCCCCTTAAGGATTTCGACTCTCAACACAGCAATGAATACCAGCGAGACTTAATCTTTTGAGTGTTAACTATTCTTGTTAACTGCTAATCGATCGATGATTGATTCTTTTTAACTGATTAATTCAGATTAAGCTGCTTTTATACAATTATCACGTGAATAGTGCAATTTGTTGCCCAAACTACCAGGATATCTTGTCTTAAGTATCTGCGATGGGGAGGTAACGGAGAATAAAAAAATGTAGATTAACGGTGTTTTATCTTAATTGCTTTGCTTTTAAGTGACTTTTTGCTCTCAGTAATTTGCGTCTTGTTTTAACCTTTACCACCTGTAAATTTTACACTTTGAATAAAATATCGATTGAAAAAGCTATAGATAATTAAAACCGGTAATGTAAATACCATTGAAGCTGCCATGATGTAATTCCAATAGCTAATATATTGACCTTTGAAAGTGTTAAGCCCCAAAGGTAGGGTAAACATTTCAGGGTCGAACAGAATCACCACAGGTAATAAAAAATTATTCCAGCTATTCATAAAAACAAAAATTGCTTGGGCTGCTAATGCAGGTTTGGCGAGGGGAAGAACTATATGGCGAAAAATCCCGAATGTTGTTAAGCCATCAAGTGCAGCAGCTTCTTCTAATTCCCGAGGAAAATTGACAAAAAATTGTCGCATCATAAAAATAAAAGTTGCATTGACCATCCCTGGAACAATCATCCCCTCATAGGAATTCAGCCAGCCAAAGGCTTTTAAAATTAAGAAAGTAGGAATTAATGTTACCTGGACTGGTACGGCTAAAACTGCCAAAATTAGCAGAAACCAAAAACGTCTTCCAGTAAAATTCAGTCGAGCTAGGGCGTAACCAGCCATTGAATTGAAGAGTAAATTAGCAACTGTAATACTGGTAGCTATAATTACACTGTTTAGCAACCAACGAAAAAATAATGGTTCTTGGAGAAAAATTTGTTTGTAATTATCGAGAGTGAAGTGTTTTGGGAAAAAATTGGGTTCCCCACCAACTATTTCCGATAGGGGTTTAAAAGAGGCAGAAAATGCCCACAAAAAAGGAATTATGGTGAAAACTGCATACAGAGCCAATACTAAATAAAGTAGTATCTGTACCCAGGAAATACTCAGGCGCTTAATCACACCCGTTCACCTCCGAATAACCGTCGCCCAAACAAAGTAATTATGATAATTAATATTGCTAATAAGAAAGCGATAGCTGCAGCGTACCCCATTTGCAAGTGACGAAATACAGCTTGGTATATTAATAAAACTATTGTTAATGTGGCATTGTTAGGACCACCCGTACCACCGGAAAAAATATAAGATTGGTCGAATAATTGGAAAGTACCAATGATACCGATCGCCACCACAAAAAATGTCACTGGCTTGAGTGTGGGAATGGTGATGTGAATAAACTGTTTCCACCAATTAGCACCATCTAATTCTGCAGCTTCATACAGTGTTTTGGGTATATCTTGTAATGCTGCTAGGTAAATAACCATATAAAAGGGAGCAGTTGACCAAATATTCATCATCATGATGACTTTGAGAGCTACGCCAGGATCGCCTAACCAGTTGTAAGTTGGTAGTCCCAAAGCAGCAAGCAAATCATTTAATAAGCCATTGGTGTTATAAATCCACATGAAGATGAGAGTTAGTACAGCAGAAGAAGTGACTGTGGGTAAAAAGTAAAGAATGCGCCACCAGTTTTTACCGCGAATCCCAGAATTAAGGGTAACAGCTAAAATGACTGCCAAAATTGTTTGTGTGGGGACAACAATGACAACATACTCTGCTGTATTTTTTAGAGCGATCCAAATTAGTTCATCATTAACAAGTTGAGTAAAGTTACGAACGCCAACAAACTCATACTCAATAGTGCCCAGTAGTTTTACATTGTGCAAGGAAAGAAAAACAGCAAATACAATCGGCAACACTACGAAAGTTCCTAGTATTAGGATAGTTGGTGCCATAAAAAAGTAAGCAGCCAAATTTTCTGTAATGTTGTACTTCCTTGGAAAGGGAGAAGTTTTCACTGTAAGAAGTACTTAATTATGATGTTAAATATCATATTGAATTTTGTACTGCATGAGGAGATGTTTTTGGATTTCTTAAGTTCCTAAATCAAACTTTTTAGTATCTCCAAGCGTTTCTGTTTCGGTAATTTTTAATTACTTTCAAGAAGATTACTTAATAATTCCAGAATGTTCTGACATATTGGTCATTGGTTCAATTCTTCCACCTAAATACTTACCCAAAAACTCTTCAGCCTTTGCATAGAAATGCAGTCGATTTTGAGGACGCGTAAAACCATGTCCTTCATCAGGGTAGAGAATATATTCAACATTCTTGTTAGCATTTCGCATTGCGACGACAATTTGCTCGCTTTCTATCTGTTTCACTCTTGGATCCTTTGCACCTTGTGCAATTAGTAATGGAGCTTGGATACGGTTGATAAAAAACAATGGCGAACGAGATTTGAGCAAATCCGCTTCTTTTTCTAAATTACCTACACGATGGTAGAATCTGGCTTTGACCGTATTCCAGTCACCAGGAATACTTTCCATTAAAGTTAACAGATTACTAGGACCAACCATATCAACACCAGCAGCAAACACATTGGGTGTAAATGTTAAACCAACTAAAGTTGCGTAACCACCATAAGAACCGCCCATAATGGCTATTTTTTTTGGATCTGCAATACCTTGAAGAATTGTCCAGTTCACTCCATCAATCAAATCTTCATGCATTTTTCTTCCCCATTCTCTATTACCAGCATTGAGAAATTTCTTCCCATATCCAGTAGAACCGCGGAAGTTAATTTGTAAAACTGCATAACCACGATTTGCCAACCATTGGACCATGGGATTGTAACCCCAAGTATCTCTAATCCAAGGTCCTCCGTGAACTAGTAGTACTGTAGGTAGTTTCTTTGGTGGAATTCCAACGGGTATTGTCAGATAACCATGAATCCTGAGTCCATCGCGGGACTGGTAGGATATTGGTTGCATTTTTGCTAGTTTGACATTTTCTAGAGCGGGTTTGTTGCTAAATAATCGCTGACTTTTTCTAGTAACCCGGTTGTATTTGTAGTAGTAAGTTGGTCCATTATCTGAGTTATAAGCTACCAACCATATTTTGTCTGCAAGGTCGCGGTCGAGTACGCGAAACTCACCACCGTGAATTTTTGATAAAGCCTGAAAATCAGCAGTAATACTTTTGTCTAATACTTGCCATTGCAATTTATCTTTATAAAATCCAACAGCTTGGACATATCGCTTTGTTGGGTGAATAAAAGTAGCATTAAGGTCATATTGTAAATTTTGAGCAATAATACTTTCTTTTTTTGTTTTCAAGTTCAATGCCGAAAGCCTAATCGTTTCGGCATTGTGATTGCCTAAAATATAAAGGATTTTTCCATTCTCGGAAAATCCTAAAGCTGTACCACTCTCATCTGGACCCCAACGACGAATAACTTTCCAGGGTTTTTGATGGTTATCTTTAATCGACAAAGTTGAGCCACCATCGGGAGTAATTCCTATCGCCGCACGTATTTTAAATTCAGCATCCGCTATCGTATCAATGAAGTGACCAGGATTTTTCACTCGCAAGGTTGTTTTACCTGTTTTGAGGTTAACTTGATAAACATCATGTTTACGTTTATCTCTAATATTTAGACCTACTAATAATTGATGGGGAAAATTACGATCTAAAGCAATTATTCGTGCCTGGACATTTTTTTTTGGAGTTAAATTTGTAATTTTTCTAGTCTTGATATCTATCGCAAAAATCTGGAAATTTCCATTATTATTTACATCTTGACGATAAATTATTTGCTCGCAATTATAACTCCAAAAATAACTTTGAATGTAATACTTTTTATTATTAGTTAAAATACGATCGTTCGGTCTATCAACATTCCTAATCCATACTTGCAGTAAATTATTTTTATCAGGTGCCATGTATGTTATGTATTTACCATCTGGTGAAATCTGTATATTTAATTTGTCTGGACTAGAAAACAAAGTTTCACGCTTAATTAATGGTGGTAAATCAGCCAAAGATAAACGAAGATTATTTGATATCTTCGCTGCTACTGACAAAGACAGAGGAAGTAATGACTTATACCTGCCATTCATTTCAAGTTTTGAATTTTGCATATTCATTCATATCGAGTTGGGAATAAAAATAAATTTAGTTAAAAACCAATATTTTTGGATTTGGCTTTAAGTTTTTTTGATACAAAAGGATAAGTGTATTTATTTACGTTATCTTTGATTACAAACTATTCAAAACTTTCCTAAGAGAAGGATTTGATTGAATTTGAAATTTCACAAATTTTTCCTGATAATTAAGTTTGTACTAACTCCGTTAATTTGGTGCATCTGTTGTCAGATTTTGCAATGTAATAGTCATTTTGTGAAAGACTTTACAGAATCTTTAATTTATGTATGGGAACTACAGCTATCTTATATTGCTCTAAATTTAAACTAAATTACCAATTTTTTTTCATAACAATGCTTTTGCACAAGCAAAATATAATAATAATTCTAAATGAATTTACGCTTGCAAAAATCTTCCAGAGACTTGAAATGTGATGCTTTTGCAGTCAAGATAAATTACATCTTCGGACAAAACATATGCAAATCTTATAGCAGAATTAATAATCCATAAACCAATATTTGCAAGCATTTCACCCCAAGTTTCAGCAAATTTATTCTGTACCTATTAACTGGTGAACTGCTGTAAGTACTAGTAATAAATAAAACTCGTTAGTCAGATATAAACGAAGAAAATTCCACAGCAAATTTAATCTACTGTAGCTCGAAAAAGATAATTTGAGGTGATATAAAAATTCCCACCTTCAGTGATAATTGTAGGTGGGGAATTCAATTATTGATTATGAAAAATTCTATTCTTCAACACGATATCCTAATTCCGCCAAGCGAATCCGAGACTGACGCCACTTAGGTTGTACTTTTACAAATAGTTCTAAATATACTTTACCAGCAATTAACTTTTGGATCTGTTCTCGAGCAGCGCTCCCAATAGCCTTCAGCATATTACCACCCTTACCAATGAGTATGCCTTTCTGGGAATCACGTTCCACGTTAATGGTTGCGAGGACGCTGGTAATAGTCGGTGTTTCCTCAACTTTTTCAATTGCGATCGCCACCGAATGGGGAATTTCTTCACGCGTCAATGATAAGATTTGCTCGCGAATTAATTCACCCATAATAAAACGCTCTGGTTGATCGGTGACCAAATCGGGCGGATAATAAAGCGGTCCTGGCTCTATGTTTTGAATTAATAAATTTTGTAGTTCCGGGAGTCCTACTCCCGTTTTGGCTGAAAATTTAGTCGTCTGCCATTTTTGCGATCGCGCCAAGCTATAATAGCTTTCATCCTGCTGAGAAGATACCTCCGGTTCTTGCTTATCAATCTTATTTAAGCCTAAAATTACAGGCGTTCTACTACGACTTAATAATTCTCCGATATAGCGATCGCCTGCACCGCAAGAAGATGCTGCATCAACGACAAATAAAATAATATCTACAGATTCAATGGCAATTTTGGCATTTTGTACCAGAACTTTTCCTAACTGGTGATGGGGCTTATGAATTCCTGGTGTGTCTACAAATATCAATTGTGCTTCTGGTGTAGTTAATATCCCACGAAGGCGATTGCGCGTTGTTTGAGCGACTGGAGATGTAATCGCAATTTTTTGCCCTACTAATTGATTCATCAAAGTTGATTTACCAACATTTGGACGACCAATAATTCCAATAAATCCAGATTTGAATCCAGGAGGAGATGAGGGAATAACACCTTCTGCTGAGCCTAATACTATGTCGTTCTCTATACTTTTCATTCGGAGTATCACTTTTATATTTTATGAGCTATGGCTCGTTATTTTGTAAAAAACTAGCAAATAAACATAAAAATATTTGTCGATTTAAGGTATCACGCTCTAAATATTAGTCTAATCTACAAACAATGAACTTATTTAATATAGTGAAGTATATTCAATATAATAAAACTCAAGAAAATTCAAACATAAGTTATCATTTTTATATTTACATTTACATTTACAAAAAATATTTGGTTGATATTTTATTTGGTAATACCAATAATATCTATACTTCATTTTTTTTAACAAAACAAAGCATTTTTTGTGAGTATTTTACTTTTTCATACTTAATCAAGATATTTACTAAATATTTATTAAACTTGATTTCCTTGATTAGCAACTTTTTTATAAAATCCTTACAAGCCTCGATCCTAAATAATTCGTGTTAGCCGCATCAAGGATGTTTGCACGTCTCTTGCTGTTAGCGGTAGCGTGACTTTAGTCATATACGTAGTGTGTCCAAACGCGTAAACGTACCGTAGTTAAGAATAAATATTGTAGAGCGGGTGAGGAGGGGTTGGGTTTTCCCCTCCACAAAACATAAAAGAAACTGACGCTCACAAAATCAAAAAGTACGGTTTTATAAGCTTTCGAGC
>NZ_JASJDK010000169.1 GCF_030065675.1 Mastigocoleus sp. MO_188.B34
GATAGTCCAATACTTTACTCATTAAATGTTTAAATTATATTCCAAATATCACTTTAACATAAAGGACACAGTTATTTTACTCTATCCATCAAATAGCTGTATATCACCTAAACACAGTTTAACCGTGTCAATTACAGGACACAGTTAATTGATTGTTTTAGAATGCTTTTAAGACACAAACCTCAATCAACATCAACTTCATTGAAGCAGAGAATAGCTTAGCACAGAAAGCTCAAAAAGACGCTTTCAAGCTCACAAAATTATTTGCTCATTATTTCCATGAATATGGTATTATGTATTTGTAGAAATATGTGCGTCAATAACTATTTCTTTTTATTTATATTCCCTCTCAATCTGTAGAAAAAACCTACACTCAAAATCTTAATAATCTCCTTAATTATAAAAGTTGTCCATCTCATCTGAGCAAACCGTGTCTTTATCTGAAATGGACACAGTTTATATTCTTATTCTTATTATTTCTGCTCTTCCCTTCTATCCTCACTTCTAGGAAATAATACCCCATAATAATCATGGGGTAAACAGCAAATTTCTCTTGTTATACTGAAAATATTTTAACCCAAGACTTTACATCTATTAGATATATTTTTTATATTTTCATTGAACATCTTATCCTTATAAACACATTTTAATTTAAAACTGCTTCAGAAGTACTAAGAAGCTGAATTTTTTTTGACTCCCTTGCAGTAAGCTAACTATCCATTAAATAAAGATGTGTCCCTACCGAGTCCAAATTCTAAGTCCAACTTTTGCTGCTTCAGGTTATCCTCGCTAAAAAAAGTTCATTTGGGTCCTCTCCTGTGCAACCCCAAAAATCATCATCCATCCAACAAACTGATCAAAAATACTTTTATATCTCACTTTATATTACCGAGAACAACCTCGAACATGAGACCTTATTGTTGTTAAAACCGCTAATTCTAATATCTCACCACTATCTATCTTCTTTAATGTTTTTTCTACAATATCAATTACTTCCGGTGTATTGTTGATCCCTGCATTACGAATTATATGGCAAATTTCTTGGATTATCTTATAATTATCCTGCATATAAATCTACCTCACAAATATTATCTATCTACTTTTACTTACCTATCATCATGTAAAACTTACTTCTAAGCCCTCCCTAACCTCTATAAGTCTCATATAACTCTAAAATTGTTTAAATGAGTAAAATATAGTATATCATCCCTGTCAAGTTCTTATTTTTATTCACTTTAATTCACCAGCTTCCGGAAAATTTTCCTCTCCTTCCCACTGTGTGTTTAGACCCGTGCCTAAACCCGTTCATCACAACGCGCGCAATGCATCCAAATAATGTAAACGCGTCAACAAATATCCATGCTGCGTGTCCATTTAGCGCCCTATTTAATGTTATTTTCAATACTCATAAATACTTTTTTAAGTATTTATATGCAGAAAACGCCGGCTTTTTATTTATGATTAATGAATATAAATATACATGTATGCAAACTTGCACTTAACACACAAAGCTGGCTTGCAGTTCACTAATCTATTTTAATTATTTCTCTGATATTTCCTTTTCCCCGGTTCTGCTGCAAAGAAAAACCTGCCATTTCGTTATAACCTATTACAGGTCTCAACCTGCCTTCCTTATCTTGCTCAAATCGAACCCCTAATTCTTCTATCCCTTCTTCTGACCTTAAATAACTATCTACTACCGCTGTACGACAGTTTGTTAAATCTTTGATTGCTCTTACATTTATTGCCCACTGGCTCCTTTTATCACCACCACACTTTAAATTATGTTCTTTCAGTGCTGCTACTGCCCGTCTTATCTTCTCATCACTGCTCCCAGATACCTTTGTTCCTTTCAACTCATCAAACGTCATTGTTTCAAGGTCTTTTATACAAGGTTTTTTCTTCTCACGACCCATCGGTGCTCTCACTTCTGTCACTAATTCCCCTGACTCATACTTTTTACCAATTTCTGCTAAACGAATCAATTCCTCCATCCTACTTGTTATATCTGGGTAAGGAAGGAAACTTTCATCATCCAGTTTTTCTCGTACGGAGGCCGTTACAACAATTATTTCCGCCAGTTCTTCTCTAGACGACTGCACTTCTTCTCCTATCCTTTCTACCCATGCACCACGAGTTAAAGGTTTACCATCACTGTCTACTACCTGATAATCCTCATAATTAGAAGCTGTTGCATCTGAAGTATGTCCCAGACGATCGCTTATAAAAGAACTCGTGCTTTGTTTCCAAGGACAAAATAGATAGATCGCGATCGCACTATAGGATGCACGCAAATTCTTGGTTGATAACTGTAATTCTCCCACCGGAGGCTCAATTATTCCAGAAAATACTTCTACTACCACACGATTAATACTGTTATTACAACCACTATCAACTTGAGCTAGTGTTTTATCTTCCAATTCTTTTATCTCAGGCATCCCACGCAACCGCAATAACCCATCACATACCTTGTAAGATTCCACCAAAGTAAATGTTGCATAACCATTTCTTTCTTTATCTTTACTTTTTAGCTGCCCAATAAACTCTATTTCAAATTGCCCTAACTGCCTAAATTCACCACTTTTTAATATCTCACCCGCACGTCTACCCGTCGCCGCCATTAAACCCACTGCCACCGATTTCCAATCTTCTGAAGATAATAACTTTTCTATTGCCCTTTGATATTCATCCACATTCCTTATATTTACTAAGTTCCGTCTTTGAGCTTGCTTCTTCTCTTCTGTTGGAGCCATGCGCTTGTGGTGGAACTCACTATCAAAGTTCATTACAAGTAAAGCTAAGTGCTGATACACCTCACCATCTTTCGTTACCTGAAAATAACTATTACTCTCATCTAGAATTATGTCTTCCTGCCACAGCTTAATTGCATTTCTCACCTGTGACAGGTTATTCGCTGCAGAGTTCATCCAAGACGTTTCTTGCAACTCTTTACCCCGCTTTTTTGCCCTTAATTCAGAACGCACCTTAATTTCTTCGATATATTTCTTTTTGTAATCCTCACAGCAAGACTTTATCTCCTCCTTCCCCATATCAGATATTTCATCTAACTTTCTCAAAAACCCACCTGTCCATTCTTGCAACCAAGCTGTTCTTACCGTTGGATTTACATATTTTTGATAAGCTTCATTCATTAAAACTACCCCCGCATACATCAAACCCTTTTCACTACTAAAATAACATAACTGTGTCCTAAATAAACTACCATCAAAAATAAAGGACACGAATCATACAGTTCACCGAAATCAAAAAATCTTATCTCATCTCCAAAATCGTCTAAACTCTTAGTATTCCCTTATCTGTACACATCAAATGCCCCGTTGGTTTAACATCGCTGGTCCTTGCCAAGCTGACATCCACTACATGCTGTCGCCTACTAGTCGATTGCCAGATCTTCAACCCTTGATATCTCAACGCAGTTATTTTGTCGTTCACGCTCCACGACAAACCGGCAAAACTACCGCTATGCTCGCACTCGCTAAACAAATAACCCAAAGAAACCACTACGCTGCTGTTATGGTCTCTGTTGAAGTCGGAAGTGCATTTAACAATGATCCTGCTACCGCTGAACTTGCTATTTTAGGCACTTGGTACGATACTATTGCCATACGATTACCTGATGAATTGCAACCACCTATCCTAACTCAACGTCAAAAGGAAGAACCAGGACGCAGAATTAGAGCTTTTTTCCAAGCTTGGGCAAGAACCTCACCTAAGCCTTTAGTCATATTTATCGATGAAATTGATTCTTTACAAAACCAAACTCTAATCTCCGTTTTACGACAGTTACGCGATGGTTTTCCCAATCGTCCAGAAAATTTCCCCTCATCTATGGGATTAGTCGGCTTACGCGATGTCCGCGATTACAAGGTTGCATCCGGTGGTAGTGACAGATTAAATACAGCTAGCCCTTTTAATATTAAAGTTAGTTCCATTACTCTGAGAAACTTCAATCCCACTGAAGTTCAAGAATTATATCAACAGCATACTCTAGATACTGGACAAATTTTTACCCCAGAAGCTACTATCACCGCCTTCGAATTAAGTCAAGGACAACCTTGGTTAGTTAATGCTCTTGCCAAAGGAATTGTTGAAAAACTCGTTACAGATAGAACCATTCCCATTACCAAACAACATATTTTACAACAAGCGCAAATATTAATTACTCATCAAAATACTCATCTTGATTCTCTTCCCGAAAAGCTCACTGAACAACGGGTAAAAACTATTATCGAACCTATATTATCTGGACAAGCATTAGGTCATACCACTGCTGACGACCGCCAATATTTAATCGATTTAGGACTATTGCGACGCGACCCCGCAGGGGGACTGATAATTGCTAACTCCATTTACCGCGAAGTTATTCCCCGTATTTTAGTTCAAGATACACAAGACAGCTTACCCCATATTACTCCCACTTGGTTAACTCCTACGGGTGAATTAGACAAAGATGCCTTATTACAAGCTTTTATCAAGTTTTGGCGACAACATGGAGAACCACTATTAAGTACTACTACTTATCACGAAATTGCACCCCACATCGTATTAATGGCTTTCTTACATCGTGTTGTCAACGGTGGTGGTTCCTTAGAACGGGAATATGCCATTGGTAGCGACAGGATGGATCTATGCTTAAAATATAAAACCGTTACGTTAGGAATCGAACTCAAGGTATGGCGCGAAAAGAAGCGTGACCCCCAAGCAGAAGGAATCGAACAATTAGAATCATATTTGGCCCGTTTGGATGTAAATGAAGGTTGGTTATTTGTCTTTGATAGACGCAAAAGTGCCCCACCAATTGAAGAACGTTTATCTACACAAGTTCTTACCACACCTAATAACCGTGATATTACCGTTATTCGTGCTTGAGGGTTCTTCACCCCTGGATATAAAACATGAACCGGCATTCATTGCCCAGCTTTAGGGAGAAACAATAAAAGCAATCCCGATAAAAAAAATTACAACACCATACATCCTTCGTGGTGTAGTTCTTTTCTGTTCCCTGTTTCCTGTTCCCTGCTCCCTGCTCCCTGCTCCCTGCTCCCTGCTCCCTGCTCGGTGCTCCCTGCATTCTTCACATCATGGACACAGTTACTACTAATTCACTGAAACCCTTATATTACGGGACTTTAGACACTCCATTCCACAAAACCTGATTTTCTTGTACAACACGCACAAAACGCAAACATATTTTAGATCACAAATCAATTCACCAAAATCTGACAAGAACCCAAACAATCTGTTAACGACGACGAACAAAAAGTTAATCGACAACACTATTCACAGCAACAAACCTAAAAGCTAGATAACTCAATGGCCTGCATTACCACCCTGGGAAGTCACTGAGGCTTGAGCGGCTTGATGGGAAACTATCGCGGGCCGTTCTTAGGGGAGAAAAGTACGGTAACGTATCTTTTCTTACCCGACGACATTTGTTGTGCCGATCGCTAAAATTACTTCACAAAAAGCTGACAAGGACTTGCCAAGACTCCAATTATTAAGAAAAATGCAAACAAAGGATAACTTGTTGCTATACGCAGTAAGATACCACTTTATTGTAAAAATTATCAAAGTGTATTTGACACAATAAATGCAATAACAAAGTTGAAGAGAACATCTAGAAAATAGGTTGAAGTAGGGGGAAAATTGCGGCGGGAAATACTGAAAACTTTGGGCTGGTTGGGAGCAGGAGTAGGTTTAAGTGTAGTAGGGGGAAGATTACTGCAAGGTAGATCGAATCAGGGAAACTTACCACAACAAACAAATTCAACACTAACACCAACGCCAACGCCAACGTCAACACCAACTTCAACCTCAACATCAACACCATTACTACAAACTTTTAATTTTGAAACTATCAGCGTCAATTCACAAGGAAAAATTAGTAGTAGGAGAAACTTAAAAACACGATATTTTACTGAAGATTTGGGTAACGGTGTAAGCCTAGAAATGGTAGAAATACCAGGTGATTCTTTGAAAATAGGTTCAACTGCTGAAGATTTGGGTGGCGTTGTAATTCTAGGCCGTTCTTTAAAAACTACTGACGATAAATGGTCCCGCGGTAATGAACATCCACAACATGAAGTTAGAGTGGGTTCATTCTTTATGGGAAAATACCAAGTAACTCAAGCCCAATGGAAAAAGGTAGCTAATTTACCTCAGGTTAAAAGAGAATTAAAAGCAAAGCCATCTAATTTTAAAGGTGATAACCGACCAGTAGAAAATATATCTTGGAATGATGCAGTAGAATTTTGCTCACGACTTTCCAAACATACAGGTCGAGAATATCGCCTACCGAGTGAAGCAGAATGGGAATATGCTTGTCGTGCAGGGACGACTACTGCATTTCATTTTGGAGAAACAATTACTGATGATTTAGCAAATTATGATGCTAGTGATGTTTACGCAAATGAACCCAAAGGACAATACCGTAAAGAAACTACTCCAGTAGGACAATTTCCAGCAAATGCTTTTGGTTTGTATGATATGCATGGCAATGTTTGGGAATGGTGTCTTGATGATTGGCATGAAGATTATGAAGGAGCACCTACAGACGGTAGTGCCTGGATAAATAACAAGAATGATAACCATTTTTTTCACATAATGAAAATGCGGCGCGGTGGTTCGTGGCTCAGCACTTTTTATAACTGCCGTTCCGCATGTCGTTCATCCAGCAGTTCCGTTTTCCGCTACGACCACATTGGTTTCCGGGTTGTGTTACAAAAATAGACTCATCCAAAATATTAATATAACTATAAAAAAATTGGTAGGCAGGAAAATTAGTACTCCACTATTTTGATGAAAAATGTCTATAGTTTCCAACTATATCCAAAAATATCCTCAAAGAACAAAACCACTTTTAGGCATCAGTCATAAACAATATCAAGGGCTTTTAACTCAAAGTCGGCCTGCTTTGAGAGCTTTTTATCTACGTTTACGCTCTCGCTTGGGTACACCCAAAGCGATAACCGCTACTGTTCACAAGCTAGCACGTATGTTCTATCTTCTATCATATGTGGACAACTACTGGGCAATATTTTGACCCTGGCATGGATTATTACGAGCAAAAATATCAAGAGCAAATCCTAAAAAATCTCAAGAAAAAAGCTCATTCTTTTGGTCTTGAACTTTTGCCAATTTCCCAAGATACACAAAATGCTCCCTCTACTCAAACCCTTGTAACATAAGCCTTACACCAAGTGTTTCTTCAGAGAGGGTTAATTATTTAACTCCTGCTAACACTATCGCACAGATGCTTATCCTCTTCATTATCAGGAGGATTTATTTTGAAATAATCACGCATAAACCTACACCCTTCCTCAAGGGAATAATCAAAACTCCACTTCCACAAAAACACCACATTACTGTTGTATTCAGGGACAAAAGCAATTAACTTTCCGTCTGGGCTAAATCTGATGACATGTATGTGTTTACGCATATAGAAGGTTTTGACTTCTTGACCAGTGGTAGCATCCCAAATTTTCACTGTTTTATCCTCACCAGGAGCAGCAATAAGTTTACTATCTGGGCTAAAGCTAATGCTTCTGATATAAGATCCAGTAGAGATTTTAATTTCTTGACCAGTGGTAGTATCCCACAATTTCACTATCATCTTAGCAGTAGAACTATCACCCAAAGAAGCAATAAGTTTGCCATCTGGACTGAAGGTGATGTGTGTAATTTCAAAGTCATGTTCAGTGAGAGAGGGAGTTTTGATTGGTTTGTCAATATCGACATGCCACAATCTCACCTTTTTCTGGTTATACTGAGAAGCAAGAAGCTTGCCATAAGGACTGAAGCTGATATTTCCAGGACGATCAAAGAATTTCCACCCCCATTTGCTTCTTTCATACGCCTTGAGGTTTTTGATTAATTTTAAAGTCCTAACATTCCACAGTTTTATTGCCTTACCATCAGCAAAAGCCAGAATTTTACTATCTGAACTGAAGCTAACACTTGAAAATGAATTTCGAATAAAAGTTTTTATTTCTTTACCAGTAGTAGTATCCCATAGTTTAACTGTATCATCAAGACTAGCAGAAGCAAGAAACTTGCCATTAGGGCTAAAAACTATATTATAAACTAATTCTTTATGCCCAGTAAGAGTTTTGCTTAGTTTACCAGTACTGGTATTCCATAATTTTACTGTACTATCACGACTGCCAGAAGCCAAAAGTTTGGCATCTGGGCTAAAGCTAATATCATAAATACTGGATGTATGCCCAGTAACAATCTTAATTTCTTTGGTAATGTTATCCCACAGTCTTATCACCCCACGACTATCAGCAAAGGCAAAAATCTTACTATCGGGGCTGAAACTGATACTTTCAACTTGATACTCGACTAAGGTTTTGATTTTTTTACCAGTTTTGACATCCCAGAGTGTTACTGTATTGTCACCAAAAGAAGCTAAAATATTGCCATCTGAACTCAAACTGATACTTTTAACAGACTTATACAAGGTAAGAGTTTTGATTTGCTTACCAGTTTTGACATTCCAGAGTGTTGCTATATTGTCACCAACAGAAGCTAAAATATTGCCATCTGAACTCAAACTTGAAATATCTCTACCTATATAGTCATTAATAAGAGTTTTGATTTCTTTGCCTGTATCAACATTCCAACGTTTCACCACCTTCCTACCGACAGAATTTAGAATCTTGCCGTCTGGGCTAAAGCTTACACCATAAATCCAGTCATTCTTTGTATGCCCAGAAAGAGTTTTGATTAGTTTACCAGTACTAATATTCCACAATTTAACTGTACTATCACGACTGGCAGAAGCGAGAAGTTTGCCATCTGGACTGAAGCTAACCGCATGAATAAAATCTGTATGTCCAAAAAAAGTTTTGATTTGCTTACCAGTCTTGGCATTCCAAAGTTTCACTGTATTATCAAAACTGGCAGAAGCAAGTAGCTTGCCATCTTGATTGAAACTAATGAAATTAACGATACCTGCATGTCCTCCCAAAACATTAGGTGTGGCAACATTATTAACTGTATTTAATAGTGTCAGCTTTACTTGAGTGTTAATACCAGGATACAACCAGAGTCTGTTCTGCATTTTAATAGCAGCTTTTATACTTAATTCAAGAGCTTTTATGCTCGATTCAAAAGCTGTTCGTCTTCTCAGTCTATCTAAATTTAAAAACCTATCAGAACTTTCCCGTTTATCTAAGTTTAAAAGCCTATCAGAACTTTGAAGCAAGGAATGAATTTCACTAATTTCAGTATTAATCCAGCGACCTGCTAACCCTACTAAACCCAAAATTAACAACAAAATCCCTGCCAATCCAAAAAAAGCAATCAATCTTGCTAGTGAACGTCGAATAAGTTCCCAATCTCGCTGTATTACACTAGCCTCAATAAAAAATTGCTCCTCTTCGCTAAGATCCTCTTGATGCTGTTTAAGCTTCTCTTGTGCATCCGCCAAGATTACGCCCCGCAACAATACTTCTTTATCTTGATTAGAGTGCATCCATTGATACACGGAAATACGTAATTTTTCTTGCCAAACCCGAAAGCTACGGTGTATGTTCATCCATTGTCGAAACTTGTCCCAATTAAGAATCAGTGCTTCATGGACAACTTCTACTGTCTCTTGACCAATAGCGTTGCGACTAGTCACCACTAATCGTGCATCCGCTAAATCTTTTACTAAAGACCATTTATTATTACCTAATTCCACTTTTGTTGATGGTCGGCGTGTATCTTGTGTACCTTCACCGGGATACACTAATTGGATAAAAATTTGCTGTACTTGTTTCTGCTCAATAGAGTTCAATTTATAATAATACTTATCTGCATGGCGAGCGAGGGCATCTTTTACCCCACCCATATCCTCATAAGCTGAATGAGTTATTTTTTTACCCATTCGCTTTTCCCATAACCCCGTTAAAGTAAATTCTAATAAAGCTAAATTCCCTGGCTCATCTTCTAAATCATCTAATACACGTTCAACAAGTCCTACTTCAAAAGTTACCCCCAACTTCTGGGCAGGTTTTTCAATTACCTGCAAAAGTTCATCACGCCTCATCGACCTGATAAGCTTCATATTAGTTTTCAATATATCTGCGAAAGGTGGATATAAGAGAGCATTTCCCAAAAAATCCGCCCGCATCGTTGCAATTAGCACATCATCATACTGGGAATGACAAGGAGAAGGTTGAAAGCTAGCTAATAAAGTATCTAGGAAACTACGACGAACTTTTTGATCCACGCATAAAGTGTAAATTTCTTCAAATTGATCCGCAATTAACAATATCCTTAATTTAGGATGATTTTGGTGAATTTGGGCAAAAACATCAGCAAGAAAAATATTACCCTCACTAAAATAAGAAGCTAACTGACGAGCTTGATTTATCTGTTCAGTAGCATTCAAGTTTGGAGTATAAAGAGGAACTAACGCTGAGGCCAGACCATAAAAAGGGTCTGAACCAGGACGAAAATGAGCAAATAACCAGTTACCTGATTGTTGTAGTTTTGGCACAAGTCCTGCTAATACCACCGAAGATTTACCACTTCCCGACGCACCCAATACAGATATAAAGTTATGGGTTTTAGTTGCAACGAACAGTTCTTCTATAAGTTCCTCACGTCCAAAGAAAAACTCCGCGTCATCAGGACCAAAGTGAAACAAACCGCGATAAGGGCATGGGATTTTTTCATTATTCGTAGTTACCGTAGATTCAGCAGGTACTATCTTAGGGTCTTGAAGATAATAATAGTTGGCAATATAAATTGCAGCTCTTCCAGTTCCTGAGGTAACAGCATATTCAGCACCTGTAATTGCTTGTTTAATGTCAGGTTGATCAGACATCGCAGATTAAAATCTTTTTACAAATTGAACTAAATTTCTATTCATCTTCCGATATTAAATTTTCATTGATATTACTTATACTTGCTGTACTAGTACCAGAAGTAGCAGCATATTTGACATTGCTAATAGTCTGATTAATCACTTTCTCCCCTTCTGGATGTCTTTTAAGCTTTCCAAGTAAACTTTGAGCTAACTGGACAATTTCCAGATCATCGTTAGCCTTAGCAGCTTCAACTTCCTCTTGAACCATAGCTTTTCTAGCTTCAGACTGGGGCTTTACTTCTAACTTGTTAACAGCCTCTACTAAATCACTTTTTTCACCAAATTTCTTTTTTAATAAAGTTTTGAGAGTTGAGTAACTATCTTTAATAGCGCTGCTACTAACAGCAGCAATTGCTGCCACAATTGCTGTAGTAATTGGATCCATAACTATAACGTAATGTTTTAAACTGCATCTTAGAAAATTTTATATACCTAATATTGCAGATAACGTATTGGTTATTCCAGATTTTAAAGTGGTTATCTTAGAGCAAGCCAATACACTATCCTATATTTGGTTGTGCATCCAAGAAGTGTGGGATAGGTCATTAGGTCATCCCAATTCCAAGGCGCAGTGGCTAATCCGGCTCTCATAGCAGTGTTATTTTCCTTCTCTATTCTCACTGTCTTTGTTATAAGCGGGTTTGAAGCTCCTATTCCACCTTTCTCCTCTTATGTGGATAAACATCCAAATATCCGGCAGCGTTAACGGTCAAACACACCCTCAGCGCGTCCAAACACAAAGTACAGAGTCACTGTAGATACACGCTAAAATTATTTGTCCCAAAGGCTTACTTCAAACGTAAAAGTTTATCAGCAGCTTTATTAGCTGCCAATCTTTTTTCTTCTTCTATAAAAATCTCAGCTAATATTTCTCCATTCCTGGTACGCTCAATAACTTCAACCAACCATTCATCCTTATCTCCAAGATTGTTATAAAAATCATCAGTAGTCAAAGCTGATTGATAATAAAAACGACCATCTATACCACTACCAGAATCATTTTTTACCAAATCAAACAAAGTCATAAAATTCCAACCTCTGAGAACATGATCGTCAACATGCTTTTCAGGGTCACGATACTCCATAAGTGAAATATGGGATAATAATTCTTGAGTATTACCCATTTCTTCCACTACATCTGGAATTGTATTAAATTCTAACTGCAGCCTAGGTTTTCCCTTCTTCAGAAAAGGCAAGTAATAAATAGTAATGATTGCACCTTTTAATTTTGCTGATGAAAATTCTTCTACTGCTTTCTTATACAGTTCATTAAACTGATTTGAATCATATTTTTTTATCTTATAAAGTCTACCCTTTTTCATCACAAACAATTTTTACGTTTGTTAACTTATAAATTCTAACCTAAAATATTACTCACAATTAAGTACATAGACATAAAAAACCGTTCCATACACAAAGTTAACTATCAGATACAAAGGTAAAAATTAATGCTCTTTTCCCGGATAGAGATATCAATCAAAATGCAAGCAATAACATCACTAAATTTACAAAACTATTGAAAATTCTATTTCATAGAAGTTAATAACACACAATTTTTCAAATCAAATTCTCGATTTATCTCGTAAGTCTTATCTCGGAAAACTCTTAAAAGATTTCCTAAGTTTTGTGCATTGTTCATTGCATCCAAATATTCACTATTTGGCGCTACAGTTTTTATTACCTTTTCAAAATATAATTTGATTGATATTTTATTATTTTCAATCTTCAACAATTCTTTGATTGAAAATTCTATTGTTTCGTTTGAACAAATTATTTTAATCATTTCTCAAGTAAGCAGCTTAAGTTCTCACCAATGGAATCAAATAAAATTGATTCATTCCTCGTCTAAATTAGCTAGAAAAAATGTGGCTGGCGCTTCATCATTGATTTGTGAAATTGGAGAATAAGTCAAGATGGGAAAGTTGTTTATGGATGCTTGTTTGGCTGATTCTTGGACTAAATTACCAATCCAACTACCTACATAATCTCCTAAAGCCATTTTTACTTGACGCTCACAATCTACTGCTTTAACCCAAAAAAATGTACACAATTCCGACAGTTCATAGTCATCATAAATAAACAGCACACCCTGTTGATTTCTAAGTTCATTTTTTAACCGCTCTAAATTTACTTGATTCCTCATCAATGGCTTGAGATAAGCTCTCCTTCCATAGGAATAAGATTTGTAACAAAAACCTATTACTGCATCTCTCAAATACTCAAAATTTAGATGTATAAAATCTGGGTTAATTCCTTGAAAATTACAATCAATTATTGTTAAGTCATAATCCGTTAATGATTCAATTGTCAACGGCAGCTTTTTAAGCTGAATGTCACCCGTGTGAGTTATCTGTGGTTTTTTTCTGGGCCTTACACCACCCAGACCATAATTAGGATTTAATTTTCTTCTGCGCTTCGCTTCACCCATCAGAGTATCCATTCCTTTTACAGCTAATTGCATAAAGCAATTGTGTTTCAATAACTAGTAGCAATTGTCGCTATCATCCCCAGGTGCCCATCCATAATTAGAAAAATCTTCCATTCCAATCATGTCCAGCTACTCTATAGTACTTATGTTATAGTATTCTCCAAATTATCTTCATCCTCTGTTTCATCATCAAAAATTTTATCTACAGAATCCATGCTTGATCCATATAGCTTGATATAACACACCTGCGTCTACACCTCTTATAAGTAATTATTTAGAAAAACATTGGTTTTAAAAACAAATTAATTCCCCAATATACATTTAGGTCGGATTAACCGAAGTCAGAAATATGAACAGGCCGCGCCTACTGCGAGCAGAACAGCCCGTTAGCAAAGCTTGACGTAGTCTCAGGGCGCGGTAACCTGGAGACTTTAAGCAGAGCAATCATATCTGGCTAATAGTTCCTTGAATATGTCTTGTTCAACTCATAAGAATCCCAATTTCCACATACAAATGGTCGCGCTGTACTAATGCCTTTCTTAACTTTCACTGGCTTCTTTAAAACATCCGCAGAAACAGGAACCAAATCATAAACTTCTAAAACCAAATAATTATTGTTGTCTATTATTTTCCCGATGACCCTAAAATCTTTACCAGAAGGGAGTTTCCAAGATTTTTGATCATTTTTCCGATGACCCTCTAAAGCTTATTCTTTCGTTAGCCACCAAAATGGAAGACGCACGGCATGCGCCTTGAACTCTTCTGTAGACGTTATTCAAGGGTAGACGCTATATAAACAGTTATTTTAATAATTAATATATATAGGGTATAGACGCATTTTTGACAGACACAACAAAGCAGACGTTTTCAGATCTACAAAAATATCATCTTGCGCCGTTACCAAATAATATTTAATTTATTACCAGTAGTTTAAACAATTAGAAAATAAGCTTATTACTTCTCTTACACAGCTACTGCCATGCATTCATAGATATAGTTGGTTTGCTCAGCAGTAAATTGTCCAACCATATGGTCAAACAATGTCCTGTCTGTAAGATCTAAATCTCTCGCTGCTATTCCTACTGTTTCTGGGTCAGTCCAGTATTCGGCGATCGTCTCCATCCAAGGAGTAAGCTTACTGTTGAGTACTGATTGTGGAATATTCTCCATTTCTTGCTCTTGTACTAACCTTTGTTCTTCTAATGCCTTGGCTGCTTCCATCTCTTCAGAAAGTTTCTTGCTCCTTAGCTCCAAATCTCTAGCTTCCCATTGCTGGAAAATTTCTTCTCTGCCGTCGTCAAGGGGAATTGCAAAACCATTACGATCCATCACGGGCTTACCATCAATCTTCAGACAGTCAGCTACTGGCGCACCGTAAATGTATACACGCTTGTTCTTTCTACCATCACCTTTTCTTTTTAGTCGAGGCATTTTTAAACCAAGTCGTTGTAAAATTCCTTGTACCAATTGGATCGGTGCTTCACATCTTTTAAAGTCTAACCCTATGGTTGCCAATGTCCATTGGTTCTGTTTGGCAAAGTTGAATATTTCTAAGATTGTGGGATGATTCTCATGGAATATTTGACCTGGTTCCCAAAGCTTTTTAATTCCTAGG